>CAYYLT010000009.1:0-26142 GCA_964472385.1 uncultured Bacteroidales bacterium | reverse complement strand
TCGACGCCTTGCATCTACCCAAAACTTGACGCATGAATAATACAGGTTAGAATAGCGGGAATGTCAGGTTTGATTTTTTAACCAGGTATATACAGGTATGCCTGTTTTTTTTGTTAAGGTAGCAGGTTGGATTTATTTGTCAAATGGATTTTAACCTTTCGATAAGATCAGTGGGGGAAACGATCTTTTCAACATTGGCGGGGAAATTAATCTCCAGGTCATAAATGCGTAAACCAGTAATAAAAATGATTTGTTGGGGGAAAGTTTCCGATAGGTTTTCAATATATTTTTTTAGTTTGTCTCCGCTCAAACCGCTTGTGATCGCAGTAAACAGATAATTAGCATGGATACGCTTGTTGGTTTCAACAAGATCATCAAAGGGTACGGAGCTACCAAGATATATAACACTTTGTCCTGATTTTTTTATCAAATAATTGTAGAAAAGAAGGCCCAACTCATGAAATTCGTCTTCCGGGAGGAACATGATAAATTTTTTTGCATTTTTTTTATCCGGGATCATCAGATTGTCAATGGCCACCATCAATTTTTGCCTAAAAAGATTGGAGATGAAATGCTCCTGGGCGGGATTAATGGCACCGGTTTGCCATAATAAACCGATTTTTCCAAAAAGCGGAAAGATCAATTTGATGATGGTTTGTTCAAAACCTTCATGCATGATGGCATTGGAGAGAATCTGATCAAATTTTACTTCATCCAGGTCCACCATGGCAATAACCAACTTTTCTATCTGACTCTCAATATTTCTTGAGTTGTAGGTAAAGTTCATTACCTTCCGTGAAAGTTGATGCTGGTCGAGTTTTGAGATTTCTGATATACGCCAGCCTTCACGGTTTAGAATCGCGATGTTAAGGAGTTTTTTTAGATCATTATCAGAATAATACCGAATGTTGGTCTGGGTTCTTTTGGGTTGAACAACATTGTATCGCTTTTCCCAAATTCTGATTGTATGTGCTTTGATCCCCGACAGCTTTTCCAATTCCTTTATTGAATAACGCGACATGCAATTCCTCCCATTAATTGGTGATTGTCTGTAAAGTCCACCATCTTCGTTGTTGCTCAAAATCTAAATTATTCGCAAGGCTCATGATATCGTTTTGTTAAGTTCTCAAATAAACAAGCATGCTGCGGTATAGATTTTTCACACGCCTCGATTTTGCACAATATATAACAAACACTTGAGTTTCTAGAAATTAATACAAGATCAATAGAAGCATATTTCTACTATTTCAACAATCGAACAATTGAAGATCATTTCTTTTAACAATTATACCGTACATTTGTTTAATTTTAAATATGTTGTATTCAACATGGATTGAGCAGGCATTGGCGCTTCTTTTATGGTATTTAACTGCCTGATATTGAGCTTATTAAACAGGCATAAATGGCATTTTGTCATATAGATGGAAAATTTTTCTTGCAGATATCATCAATTTTGTTTGAAAGTTTTTGCATCGCTTTAAACCATTCTTATCAATTGTTAAAACATATATAAGACAATATGGGTCAATCAAGTAAAGCCATAACCATATTCTGGTACCGGCGTGATCTCCGTTTGGATGATAATTGCGGACTTTACCATGCCCTTCAGGAGAACGAAAAGGTACTGCCGGTTTTTATCTTTGATTCGGATATACTGAATAAACTTGATTCGCGCTATGATCCACGAATTGAATTCATCTATCTGCAAATCAAATATTTGAAACAATATTTCGAACAACTTGGCACCTCATTGATGGTTATGCATGGCAGACCTCTCGAACTGTTCCGATCTTTGCTGAATAGCATTTCTGTTAAAAACCTTTACCTTAACCATGATTATGAACCTGCTGCCATAGAGCGGGATCAACAGATCAAGCAATTGTTCGAAGAACATGATGCGACAGTTTACGCTTTTAAGGATCAGGTAATTTTCGAGAAGAATGATATTTTGAAAAAGGATGGCAAACCTTATACTGTTTTCACACCGTATAGAAAAAAATGGGAAGCTAAGCTTCAGAGCGAGCCTTCTGTCAGGTATTCAACAGACCAATATGCAGACCGATTTTACCGGACTGGGGCCTACAATCTTCCTGCTCTTGAACAACTTGGTTTTTGTAAAACAAATACGGTATTTCCACCGGCAAAGCTGGATGAAACTGTCATCACAAATTATCATCATACAAGGGATTATCCATACCTTAACGGTACAACCCGCCTCGGTATCCATTTTCGCCATGGCACTATAAGCATACGGGAGGCTGTGAGGGTAGCTGCCGATCTGAACGGAATATGGCTTAATGAGTTGATATGGAGAGATTTCTATATGATGATCCTCTGGCATTTTCCCCATGTGGTAGATCATTCTTTTAAGCGCCAATACGACCATATAGATTGGCGCAACAATGAAAATGATTTCAATGCCTGGTGTCAGGGAAATACCGGATATCCTATAGTGGATGCTGGAATGAGACAGCTCAATCAAACGGGATATATGCACAACAGGGTTCGCATGATCGTTGCCTCTTTTCTTACAAAGCACTTGTTGGTTGATTGGAGGTGGGGGGAGTGCTATTTTGCCCAAAAACTGATTGATTATGAGCTCGCTTCAAATAATGGAGGATGGCAGTGGGCTGCCGGCTCCGGATGTGATGCTGCTCCCTATTTCAGAATTTTTAATCCCTACCGGCAAACAGAACGATTTGACCCCCATTACCAATACATTAAACATTGGGTTCCGGAATTTCAGCACCCGGATTATGAAAAACCTATCGTAGATCATAAGTTTGCAAGGGAAAGGGCGTTGCAGGTATATGGTAAGGAATTGAAAAAATGACCGATTATGAGAGTTTTGGTACTAGGTGCTACGGGTTTCATTGGTAAATCCCTTGTGGAAAAAATGATTCAGAGGGGACATGAGGTATATGTTTTTACCCGGAATGATCATAAGGCACGTTGTCTGTTTGGAGATCGTGTTTTCGTTCAACAGTGGAAGACGGATGAGTACATTATTTTACAGGAGTATGCCCATAAGGTTGATGTGGTGATCAATCTGGCCGGTGAGAATATCAGTGTTAAACCCTGGAAAGCAGATCAAAAAAGGAAAATTCTGTCTAGCCGTGTTAATTTAGGTAGAGCACTGAGTTTTGCTTTAAAGCAAAGCAATGATAAACCTTATTTGCTCATACAGGGTTCTGCAATTGGTTATTATGGTTTCAGTGAAGATCAGGTTTTTACTGAAAGCGCTCCTGTTGGGGAGGGGTTTTTGCCAATGGTTGCCAGACAATTGGAAGATTCCATCAGAAAGGTGGAGAAACAAAGTACCCGGAAGATATTCATTCGTTCGGGCATTGTGCTTGGAAAAGAGGCTGGTATGCTACCTGAAATGATAAGGCTTTTCAGATATTATCTGGGCGGACCGTTAGGGAATGGCAAGCAGTGGCTTTCCTGGATCCATATTGATGATGAAACAGAAGCCATTGTTAAGCTGGCCGAGACCAAAGATTTGGAGGGTGTTTACAACCTTACATCACCAAACCCGGTGACCATGAAGTATTTTGCCCGTACTCTGGGAAAGGTCATGCATAAGCCTTCCTGGCTTCCCGTGCCCGGGTTTCTGTTAAAAGCGGTATTTGGGAATATGGCCAGTGAAACCATGCTGCAGGGACAAAAGGTTATGCCGTCACGGTTACTGGAAGCGGATTTTGATTTTCAGTATCCCCGTTTGAAAGAGGCTTTGGAAGATTTGCTGAACGATTAGAAATCCAGTTCCATTTGAATAGCCTGCTGGGGTCCATCTGTTTTATCAAGTTGAGAAACCGTGAGCCCGAGTAAGCGAATTTTTTTATCATCCAGATCCAGCGAACCCAATAGTTCTCTGGTTGCATGGTGCAGCTTATTGAAGCTGTTTATTGATGTGGTGAGGGTTTTGCTACGGGTAATTTGTTTGAAATCATTGAATTTAACCTTTAGCGTGAGGGTTTTTCCGTGAGATTCCGCACGCCTGATTCTCTCCATAAGTTCTTTTTCAATATGATAAAGCGCTGTAATGATCTCAAAGCTTGTTTGCAGGTCTTTTTCAAAAGTGCGTTCGGTGCCCACTGATTTTCTGATGCGTACAGGGTCGACCTTTCGCTCATCTATTGCCCTGGCTATGTTATAATAATGTATGCCTGCTTTACCAAATTGCTTATTCAGCCAATACAGGGATCTTGATTTCAGGTCGGCACCGGTTCTGATGCCCATACGGTGCATTTTGTCCCCCGTAACCCTGCCTATGCCGTGAAATTTTTCTACCGGAAGCTGTTCCACAAATCTCTTCGCTTCTGCAGGCCGGATAACATAAAGACCATCGGGTTTGTCATAATCGGAGGCTATCTTGGCCAGGAACTTGTTGATGGAAACGCCTGCAGAGGCTGTTAATCCAGTAGATTGGTAAATTTTTTCCTTCAGTTCTTTTGCCATACTTGTGGCACTTTTAATGTTTTTCTTGTTTTCCGTAACATCCAGATATGCCTCATCCAGGGAAAGGGGTTCGACCCGGTCGGTATAATCGTAAAAAAGATTCATGAATGACCGCGAAACGGTTTTATAGACTTCCATCCTGCCCGGTATAAAGATAAGCTGTGGACATTTCTGCTTGGCTATTTTGGAGGACATGGCTGAGTGAACACCATATTTACGCGCCTCATAGCTTGCTGCAGCTACTACGCCCCGGTCACCGGATTTGCCCACAGCCACAGGTTTACCCCGCAGATCCGGATTATCCCTTTGTTCAATGGAGGCATAAAAAGCATCCATGTCGATGTGTATGATCTTTTGAACCGGATGCATGATATGTTGGGTTTGGCTGATGATGGTCAACCATAACAAGGTCTTCATAAAGAGCCTGGCGCAGCCCGGGGGGAGATTCGAGCCGCTCTACGTTGTATAAACCGAGTTGAACATCACATAATCTGTTGTAATATCGGATCCCCAGGCGGTAGCTTCCGCTTTGCCCTTGTTCAGTTTAATATGTACCTGGATATGAGCCTCTCTGAGCATCTTTTTCATCAGGTTTCTGTTAAATTCGATGGGTAAACCTTTCTTGAGCACCTGTATCACGTCATCTTCATTGCCGATATAAAGGTCAACGGATGAGCTATCGAAGTTGATACCGGCGTTTCCGGCTGCCATAATAATTCTGCCCCAGTTGGGATCCCGGCCGAACATAGCTGTTTTGACCAGAAGTGAATCTGAGATCGTACGGGCCAGTTTTTTTGCTATTGGATAAGAACCGGCATGGGTTACCCTGTATTCGATAAATTTTGAAGCGCCTTCTGCGTCGGAGATGATCAGTTTGGCCAGGTGTAGCATCATTTCAGAAAGGTGTTCCTCAAAAATGGCAAAGTCCGGATCTTTTTTTTGTTTTATTTCTTTGTTCCCGGCCATGCCATTCGCCAACACCACTACCATATCGTTGGTGGAGGTGTCACCGTCCACGGTGATCATATTGAAAGATTTTTGCACTGCTTTTTTAACCGTTTGATCGAGCATGTTTTTGTCGATGGCCATATCGGTAACGATAAAAGCAAGCATGGTGGCCATATTCGGATGTATCATGCCAGATCCTTTGGCAATGCCGGCGATATTGACCTTTTTACCGTCTAATTCAAAGCTGATGTGTCCTTCTTTGGCAAAAGTATCGGTGGTGAGTATGGCATTGGCTGCAAAGCTGCCTGCCTTAGGACTGTTGGAAAGCTTTGGGATATTTTCTTTAATACCGGAGACAATATCATCGGTGGGGAAAGGTTCACCAATCAAACCGGTAGATGCAACAAGAACGAGCTCTTTGTCAATGCCCAGTCCATCAGCAGTGGCTTTAGCCATTGCTTCCGCACCTTTATATCCCTGTTCACCGGTACAGGCATTCGCATTACCGGAATTTATAACAATGGCTTGTAACCGGTTATCGCTGATGTGTTTTTTGGACAGTTTGACCGGTTCAGCAATAACATCATTTTGGGTGAAGGTAGCTGAGGCATTAGCCGGAACTTCCGAATAGATGATCGCAAGATCCCGTCTCATCGATTTAATGCCGGTATGGGCACCCCAGCATTTGATGCCTTGAACATTGGTAATGTTATTCAGCAGATCGTTTTTGTTTACCGATGAATTGCTCATGATAGATCTTTATTTATTGTTTGTCCATAAGTAACTTGTTTATATACTTTTATTTATAGATATTTATTCATTTTTTATGAATAATGCAGGCTAAAATTCTTTGGTCCTCCAAAACAGAGATAATACCTGTGCGGGATGTATGGTATATTTTTGCAGGAATCACGGCATAAGCGGGATCGCATTGAGTGCTTCCTGCTCGTTTAAACCCAGCATAAGGTTCATGTTTTGCACGGCCTGACCCGCAGCGCCTTTAACAAGATTATCAATGGCCGCAAAGATAAGGATGTTTTGGGTTCGCTCATCAAAAAAGGGATAAATATCCGTAAAATTTGTTCCTCTAACCTGTTTGATCTCAGGTGCGTTGTTTCTTAGCCTGATAAAGGGTTCCTCCTTATAATACCGTTGAAACAATCCGGATAAATCCTGCTGGCTGATATTGCGGGTTGGAATGGTATAAATGGATGTCAGTATACCGCGGTCTACAGGCAACAGATGGGGTGTAAACTGAATGCGGGCATGATTTCCGGAGGATTTTGTCAGTATCTCCTGAATCTCAATGGTATGTCTGTGTTTGCCTATTCCGTATGGTTTGAAATTGTCATTTACATTGGGGAAATGGGTTACCGTTTTGGCCTTCACTCCGGCACCTGTAACACCTGTTTTTGAGTCTATAAAGATTCGCTCGCCCATCACCAAATGTTCCTTGAGCAGCGGATATGCACCCAATATAGCCCCAGTTGGGAAGCAGCCGGGATTGGCAACAAGTCTGCTTTGGATGATCTCTTTCCTGTATAATTCCGGGAGGCCGAATACTACCTCCTTAAATCCTTCGGGATAAGTATGTTCTTGCTGGTACCACCGGGCATAACTTTCGGGCGAATTAAGTCTGAAATCACCGGAAAGATCAATGATTTTAAAGGGTTTGTTCTGCCATTTGCTGACAAATTCCATGGATACTCCGTGAGGTAAGGCAAGAAAGACCAGATCCGGATTATAGCGGTCAATGTCTTCTGCGGATCCGAGGATGGTATCGCAAATCCCCGTAAATTGAGGATGGATCTCTGAGAACTTTTTCCCCTGGTAGGTTTCCGAGGTGATCAGTTCGATCTGGATATGCTGGTGAAAGGAAAGTATCCGCATCAGCTCCGAACCGGTATATCCTGTAGCTCCAATGATGGCAATTTTATTCATTTGTCCGGGTATTTTTTTTTGAATAATACAGGTTAAGTTCTTTCAGCGATTCATACATCACTTCCAGCACTTTTTTCAGGTGATCGTAATGAATATTTAGCGGTGGCACAAACCGCAGGACATTTTCAGCTGTAGCATTCGCCAGTACCCCTTTTTCAAGCATTTTAGCCACAAGGGGTTTGGTTTCAAATTCAAACTCTATACCCAGCATCAGTCCCATCCCCCGAACTTCCTTTATTCCGTAATTTTCGGGTTGTCTGCTTAGTATTTGTTTTTTCATCCATTCCCCTTTCTCCCGGGCGAGGATTATAAGGTTTTCATTTTCAATTACCTCAATGGCTGCCAGCGCTGCAGCAGTCGCCAGGGGATTGCCACCGAAGGTGGTACCATGATCTCCATAACCAATGACCTGGGATACCTTTTCATTGGTCAGAATGGCACTTATAGGAACACCACTTCCCAGGGCTTTGGCAGCAGTAAGAATATCAGGCTGAATATCATAGTGGTCTTTGGCAAACAAGCGGCCCGTTCGACCCATACCGCATTGTATTTCATCAAATATGAGCAGGATGTTGTGCTTGTCGCAAATTTCCCGCAGTTGCTTCATATAGGTTTTATCTGCAATGTGGATACCTCCCTCACCCTGGACGGGTTCAATGATTAAAGCAGCAACATCGTCATCAATATTGGCTTTAACAGCCTCTATATCATTGAACGGTATCATCCGGAATCCTGCAGGAATGGGTTCAAAACCTTCCTGCATTTTTTTCTTTCCCATGGCAATGGTAGCCAGGGTACGGCCATGAAAACATCCTGAGAAGGAGATTACCATACCACCGCGGTTGTTGGCATGGGCATATTTTCTGGCAAGCTTAACAGCTCCTTCATTGGCTTCGGCACCACTATTGGCAAAGAAAACCCTGTTTAACCCGCTCAGATCAACAAGTTTTTTTGATAACAAAGCTTGGGGTTTGCTTAAATAGAAATTGGAGATGTGTATAAGCTCTGCTGCCTGTTTCTGAATGGCTTCTACTATATGGGGGTGACAATGACCAGCACTGTTTACGGCGATACCTGCCATGACATCAATGTATTCTCTGCCTTTGCTGTCCCATACCAGGCTTCCTTTACCTTTAAGAATAGTTAAAGGATAGCGTTTAAAGGTGGGGATATAGTATTTGAGATCAAGCTCCTGAAAATCCATTTTTTTCTTATGTTCCATACCTGTTGTTTGTTGAAGTCATTTGACAAATTTTGTACCGTAAAAACCGGAAGTCTTATGAATGCCTTCCAGCAACCGTTCCGGCTTGGTGCCATTGATGATCATTGCTGATTCGGCGCCATTTTCCAGGGCTGTTTTACATGCTTCTGTTTTGGGTATCATGCCACCCTTGACAATATCTTTATGGAGCTTACCCAGTTGGTCAATGTGCATTTCAGTGATCAGCGAGTGCATGTCGGAAGGGTCCTCCATAAGCCCATCCACATCGGTCAGCATGACAAACTGGTATACTTTCAGGGCACCTGCCAGGTATCCAGCAAAAAGATCAGCATTGACATTGTAATCATATCCGTCTGTACCTGCAGAGATAGTGCATACAACCGGCAGATAATCGTTTTGAAGCAAAAGGTTCAGCAATGTTGGATCGATAGCTTTGATGTTTCCGACAAAGCCAATGTCAATCTGTTTACCTGCCTGATCGATGTGGAATCTTTTTTCTGCTGTGACCATATGTCCGTCTTTACCAGAGAGGCCTACTGCTTTCAATCCTTGTTCGTTCAATAACCTGACCAGCTTGCTGTTTACATGGCCCTTCAATGCCATCTCAACATATTTGATGGCTTCGCCGGTAGTCTTGCGATGGCCTGCTACAAATTCGGTATCAATGCCGGCAAGCTTGAGATTGTCTTCAATGAAAGGACCACCGCCATGCACCAACACCACTTGATATCCGTCTTGAACCAGTTCGCAGACCTTGCTGATGATCTTGCGGGTGATGCTGTCATCCAGCATGGCATTGCCCCCATATTTGATGAGCATTGTGCCGTGTTTTTCATTGGATTTCATAAAGTTGATAAAAATTGAATGCCGCTGCAGTGCATTGGTTTAACCTGTATTATTCATGCGTCAAGTTTTGGGTAGATGCAAGGCCTCAAAAGCCGGCGACGTAATCGCCTAATTCGGGTTTGCTGAAAAACACAAAAAATGGCTGTAATAAATTAGGATGCATACATTTATTCTGGGCAAATTGCAAGGTTATTAGCAAATATTCGCAAAACTACTTGTATTTTTATGATAATTTTTTGTTAGCCTGCGGCACATCATCTGTTTCGCATCTGTCCAAAAAGCCAGATACGATTTACATAGTCTTGCAATAGAGACTTTTTCAGCAAACCTTACTTCGAGGCTTTCGCAACGTATCATATGCCTATAAATTGACGCACTCGCAAAAAATGCATAAAATGAATTATTTGAACAAACCAAGCAAAACGCTAATATATTTCGAATTACAAAAGGTTATTCATTTTTTGTGAATAATACCGCTTAAAGATATGCATTACCAGATATGGCCATTTTTTACGGATTCATTATAGGCTCTTGCTATCAGTCCAGTATTGTATACCAAACCCTTTTGACTAAGCGTGGCACAATTTAAGCAATTTCGATGATCCATACAAGGGTCTGCCTGAAAAAGCTAATTTGAGCCCGCATGTGATGGATTGCTATCAAAGTCGATATTTAATTTATTGGCCAGTTCGCTGAGATCTTTGATCACGCTGTCTAATAGAACGATACCTTCCCGGTCTGTTTTTTCTTCCATAGCCCTTTCGGGGTCTCCTGGTATCATTACTTTGGGCTGTCCTTCGATGGGTTCGCCCTGTCGAAATGTTTCAATCCATTTATCCATATGCTTTTTAAAAGCATCTTTTTCCTGGAATGCGTCAATGCGCATGGCGCCAAAGAAATGTCCCAGTCCGGTACCCACTTTTTCCTCAGGAGGATCCAGGAAAGGTACCTGTGGAGGCACGAAAGGGCCGAAGCTGGCACCGGGTAGAACCGCTGAGAGTATGTCGACCATAGAGCCGAGGCAGTAACCTTTATGGCTTCCATGTAAAGGGTCACTGCCCAGGGGAAGGATGGCTCCTCCTTCTTTTATGATATCGGGATTGGCAGAGGGTCTGCCCTGCGCATCCTGCACAAATCCGTACTCAACGGATTCTCCTTGCAAGCCTTTGATGGTCAGTTTACCGCGTGCTATGGGAGTGGTTGCAAAATCAGCTATGTAGGGAGGATATTTGCCTGCAGGAACTGCCACTGCAAGCGGATTGGTCCCCAGTAACCGGCTTTTAGAATGGGTAGGAGCAACCAGCGGATTGGCATTGGTCATGGCTACACCGATCATATCCTCTTCCAAAGCCATCATGGCATAATAACCAGCGATACCAAAATGGTTGGTATTCTTTGTAGCTACCCATCCACTGCCTGCCAATTTGGCTTTTTGGATAGCCATTTCCATGGATCGCCTGGCTGCTACCATCCCATAAGCGCTGCCACCATTCACAACAGCCGTGCTTTGCGTTTCCCGTTCCGTTTGAATATCCGGACGGATGTTGATCCTTCCCCGGGTATACATCAGGTAATAATTTTTGATACGGATCATCCCATGCGATGATATACCCCGCCTTTCGGCCGCAACAAGGATTTCTGCCATCGTCCCGGCATCATCCCCGCTGCAGCCAAGCTTACTGAAAAATTGATAGGCGAAATTTCGAAGATATGCTGCTGTATACATTTTTAATGTTTTTTACGAATATTTGCTAATAACCCTGCATTTTGCAAACAATAAATGCATTTATCCTGTTGCTTATAAAGCTTTTTTGTGTTTTTCAACAAATCCTGTATAGCCGGCTAAAATAACAAAAAGTTTAACAGTAAGTGATTTGAATCACCGTAAAAATGGAAACAGGATGGATGTTTTGACCGGGGATATGTGTTTAAAGGAAGCCAATACGCCCTGCAGAAGCAGTTGGGGTATTGAAAACTGCAAAAGTTTATTGATCTCCCTTTCCTTTTATTCCGTAATAAATTGGTTAATTTAGCGGGTTGAATAAAAACTTCCATGTTCAGGATTATTATTGTCGCCATTTTATGGATTTATTGCCCTTTTGCCGGGATATCTCAGGAAAAGCACCAGTTAAAAGGGCAGATAAAAGATATTGAAACCGGTCAGCCGCTTTCCGGGGCTCATATATTAATATCCGGTCATTCCGGGGGTAAAGTCACCGGTATAGATGGGGATTTCAGGCTTCGGCTTTCACAAGGAAGATATAGACTTATCATCTCTTTTATGGGATATAAGACCGATACGTCATCTTTTTTGCTAAAAGGTGATACCAGCCTGACCATAGGATTGAAAAGCACTTCCATTCAGGGAGAGAAGATTGTTTTTGTGGGAAATAAAGACCGTAACATTCAAAGTGCTACACCGGGCATGGTTACATTATCTTCCCGGGAAATTGATGAGATCCCAACTTTACTGGGTGAGCAGGATCCGATTAAATATCTGAAACTAACACCTGGCATTCAGTCGGCAGAAGGGAGCAACAGGGGTATTTTCGTCAGGGGTGGGGGAGCCGACCAAAACCTTATTCTGCTTGATCAAACGCCTTTGTATAATCCCAGTCATTTAGGCGGATTGTTTTCTGTATTCCTTCCTGGAACCATCCGGGATCTGGAGGTGATTAAAGGGGCCCTGCCGGCGCAATATGGAGGCAGGCTCTCTTCTGTGATCTCTATCAATACCAAAAAGGGCGATCCACGCCAAATGAATTATCAAGGCAATATTGGTATGCTATCCTCTTCCTTTTATGCCGATGGCCCCTTGAAAAAGGATACAACCTCATTTTTTATCGGAGCCCGCAGAACCTATTTTGATCTGCTGATCAAACCCTTTTCAAAGTTACTGGATAACTCTTCTGCACTCCATTCTGCCTCCTTTTACCATTTTTTCGATTCCTACATGAAGATAAATCACCGCATGAGTTCTAAAGATCAGCTTATTTTTAGCGGTTATTTAGGCAGAGATAGCTATGATTTCTCTAGAGAATATATTGATTTGAATACCAATATGTTATGGGGGAATAGTGCAGCTTCCATACGGTGGAACCACATCTGGAACAACCGTTTCTTCATGAATACTTCTTTGCACTATACTGGATATATGTTTGATTTTAATGCAAATCAGAGCATTTACGATTTTTCTATGCACACCCTTATCAACGACTGGATTTATCAATTGGATTTCACCTATCTTCCCGGGGAAGAGGATATAAAGTTTAAGTTTGGTCTGGAACACATATATCATCACTTTGATCCCAATAAGCAAAAAGTAAGCGCCGATAAGCTTAAGATGGATATAGCCAATATTACCGGATTGTACTCCCATGAAACGGCAGCTTATGTTCAGGCTGATGTGGATTTGACCGAAGCATTGCGTATTAATGCCGGTTTAAGGTATACCCGTTTTATCCATACCGGCCCCTACGATCAATTAAAGAAGAATGAATTTGGGAATATTGCCGATACCATACACTACCGGAGGTTTTCTGCTATTGGATCCGGCTATAATCACCTAGAGCCCAGGCTTTCATTGCGTTATCTGCTTTCTTCATCAACTTCTGTCAAATTAGCTTATAACCGGGGTGTACAGTATGTACATATTGTGCCGGTTACTTCTGTATCCCTGCCCACTGATATATGGATCCCTTCAACCCATCAGATACCGCCGCAAACCGGACAACAATTTTCGGGAGGTTTATTTAAAAATTTCATGGATGATCAGTGGGAAACCAGCTTCAGTGCGTTTTATAAATCGATGTCACATCAGCTGAAGTTTGCCCGGGGTCTTGTTAATCCTCAGTCTATGTCCCTTGATGAGCGTTTGAAAAAAGGCCATGCCCATGCTTACGGTGTGGAATTTTTTGTCAAAAAGCATACCGGGCCGTATAGCGGCTGGTTGAGTTATACCTGGTCTAAAACCATCAAGCAGTTTGATGCGCTTAATAATGGGGATCCCTTCTTTGCTAAATATGACCGGCGGCATGATTTGTCTTTAACTGCCGCTTACAAACTCAATGAAAAATGGAGTGTTTCGGGTGTTTTCTCCTATGCTTCCGGCAGCCGAATGACCATCCCCGTTGCAAGATATCTGATACAAAGGTCGATCGTCAATGAATATGGCGCAATAAACGGATACCAAATGCCGGCTTATCATCATCTTGATCTCTCAGCCACCTATCGGGTGGATAAAAAAGATTGGATCTCAGAATGGAATTTTTCCGTCTACAACATTTATAACCGTGCTAATCCTTATTATATATATTTTGAGGCCGAGGAAGATGTTCAGAATTATAAACTGGATGTACAGCCAAAGCTGGTATCACTTTTCCCCGTATTGCCTTCGGTATCCTGGACATTTAAATTTTAACAGATATGAAACGACCATGAACTTTCTTAATCATAAATTACGCCCAGGCACATAATTAATAAATTTCATCGGGAGTTCCTGAATGTGCCAAAATTTTTGGCATTTTTTTAACGACAAAAATTTTAAACAGATGAAACCTGCATGCAGCAATTTACACAACAAGGCAATGTCTGAAGCATGCAGGTTCCACAATGATTGAGCACATCATATTTATTTTAAGGTTTAAATCCTATTGAATGACAAGCTATTAACTAAAATTATATTCTTGTGAAAAAAATTGTGCTATTATATGCCATTGGCCTGGTACTGATAACACTTTCGTGTGAGCAATCGGTTGACATGGATTTTCCTGACGTCAAATCTGTCATCATTGTTGATGGATGGATAGAACAGGGTAAAGGCCCCCGTGTGATCATAACACGGAGCCTGCCTTACTTTTCAGAGATTGATTCTGCATCTTTTCGAGACCTGGTGATATCAAAAGCGAAAGTTACCGTAACCGTAGACAGTATGACGGAGATCCTAACTTTGCATTACAATGACCAGTATTTTCCTCCTTATATATACCAGGGATATCAAATCAAGGGGGAGGTAGGGAAGCGCTATTTGTTGAAAATCAAGCTCGGCGATCAAATCCTGACGGCTGAAACCTTTATCCCCAAGCCTCCAGTTATAGATAGTCTTTGGACGATCCCCCATCCGGAAAAAGACACGCTTCAGCAGATAATGGTACGTTTTAGAGATGATCCTGAAACCACCGATTATTATCGTTTTTTTTCACGCATCCAGGGTCATGAGGAGTATTACAAACCCGCCTATGGTTCCGTTTTTCACGATCATCCCATGAATGGATCGGTTGTGGATTTTCCATTGTTCAAAGGTTATACAACCAATCAAAGCCGGGAAGACCTTTATTTTACAAGCGGAGATACCGTATGGATAAAGTTTTGTACTCTACCTGAGCGTTGTTTTGAGTTTTGGAAAAATTTTCAGGCAGAACAGATGAACTCCGTAAATCCATTTGCCTCCTCCGCCAATAAGCTGGAAGGCAATATTCAGGGTAGGGGGAAAGGTGTTTGGACGGGTTATGGGGCAGATTACGATAATATCATTTTACAAAAATAAAAGGTCCGGAACTGTAAGCCGGACCTTTTACTCCGTATGAATCATACAGGGACATCATGAAAACAATTAGGACAATTTAGTCGTGCCCATCTCTAAAAGACAGACTAGTTGTATCCTTAGAACTCATAGGATGAATAGGTGGATTCTACCTCCTGCATTGATTTGTTAAAGTCTTTGATCATGTCATCAAAACCCTCACCAAAATAAACTTCCGGATCAACCTTTGAATCATCGCTGAAAATGAGTCTTAGTGCTACATAGCTGTAGTCGTCATAATAGCCGGACTCTTCCTTAACGTAGAATTCGGCTTTGGCCATCCATTGATTTTTTTCCATGTTGGCCATGAAAAAGTCGGTGTGTTTGTTGAGCGCTGCAGCCCAGTCGGCAGTAGCCTGATCTTCGTCAAAATTCGGATCATCCCAGTGATTTAAAGGGTAAATTTCTTCTTCAGCAGTAATGAGATCTTTGATATCTGCTTTACCACCCAATTTGAGCTTATCCATTATGGTAAAATAAGCAAAACCATTGTTTAAAATTTCTTTGGGGTCCGGTTCAGGCCAGTATTCATCATAGTTGACTGTATCTTCTGCTGATATTATGGTATCTCTGTAGGTTTCCTGATCCCATGCCCAATAGCGAATACTGTTTTCCAGGTTATCTTGGGATATATCTCCATTTATCCCGGCACCAAATTCCAACAGCTTCGTATCACCAATCATGAGGTTGGTCTTTGTGCTGATTGCTTCTGAATTTTTATTGCTGAAGCTGTATCCATAGGATAGCAGGCCCAAATTGAAATCAATCGAAAGCTCCTTGACGAAACCTTCCTCATTGAAGGAAGCAGAATACGCATATTCCATATACTTGGTATCATTGACTGCCAGGTAAAAATATAATCCTGTCGGAATGAAACCCGTATAGGCATCCTCAGGGTGTTCATTCCAGGATCCCTGTCCAAAGTAATAATAATCATCCAGGGTCGTGTCAGCTACACTTCCTATGATGAAGGATGCATTGTTTGTGTTGGTATTTTTGGTAGCAGGAAATTCAAATATGATGGAATCGCTCTTGGAGTAATCCCAGTTTTCGGATGTTGAATTCCAGGTGAATTTACCTGATAGTGAGTCGTATGCTTCTTCAATGGATTCGGGTTCCCAGTCATTATTTTTCAGGGTGGCCGGAAGCTTTCCAATCTTGCCTGAGCTGTTATTTATTTGGTTGACAGCTTGAACGACCTGAAAGGCTTTTGTCCTTTGTAAGGTTTGGTATTGTTGCCTTTTCATCGGATCGTCTTCCATATGACTTAAGAAATAAGCAAAACTTACAGAAGCTTCCATCTGCTCTGATTTCATGGTGGAAGTCAATTTTTCATTTAAATCCATTCCTGTTGCTTCCATGGTTTCCTTTTGATCTTCAGATGATAATGAGCTTTTCTCAGAAGGAGCCTTAGCCATTTCTTCCTGCTTATCCAAAGGTGAGTCGCTTTCCTCTTCCTCACAGGATGTGAAACTGACCACTAAAAAAAGTAAGGCGGTTAAGTAAATTAAAAATTTGTGATTCATGGTGATTGAGTTTTAATTTAATAATTGATTCGTTAAGCAATAATTTTATTGATTCATACGGAAAAAGATGATCAGGGTTTTGTTTTTTATGGTAAAAACTTGAGTTTATAGATAGCCTCTACGTAGGGTTTGCTGAAAACGTCTGCATTTTGCAAACAATACATCTCTGTATCCTGTTGATTATGATGCTCTTTTGTGTTTTTCAGCCAACCCTCCTTCGGGGCTTTCGCAGCCCAGCAGACGCCAAAAAAAATGGCGCACTCGGGAAAAATGTATAATTTTTTGCACATAATGAGTAAAGTGCTAATATCCTTTTGTTTATAAATGGTTATTCATTTTTTATGAATATTACAGGCTAACTATCCGGTATATGGGGTCATGATGTTAAAATATGTTAATCTGACGGTTTGTTTCATCGCCAAAATATCATAATTTCTAATTTTGGGTGAAAAATTTCGAAGCTATGGATATAGTCGTTGACAATTTAACCAAAACTTATGGGCCTCAGAAGGCCGTAGACAACATCTCGTTCCGGGTCAGGCCCGGTGAGATCCTTGGCTTCTTAGGTCCTAATGGTGCGGGAAAAACAACCACCATGAAGGCCATAACCGGTTTGTTTGCTTTCAATGAAGGCACCATTCAGATTGGCGGCAAATCTATTGTCGATGAAGCCGATGAAGTCAAAAAGCACATTGGGTATTTACCCGAAGATCATGCTTTGTATACAGAGATGCCGGTAATAGACTATTTAAAGTTTATTGCCGAGATAGAGGACATTGAGAGAAGTCGTATCCGGGATCGTATCCGCGAGATCATTAGGATTACCGGTTTACAGGAGGAAAAACACAAGAAGATCGGTGAGCTGTCGAAAGGTTATCAGCAGCGCGTTGGCCTGGCGCAGGCACTGATCCATGATCCTGAAGTTTTGATACTCGACGAGCCTACCACCGGACTGGATCCCAATCAGATCGTTGAGATACGCGAGCTGATCAAAAGGATAGGAAAAGCAAAGACCGTTATTTTGAGTTCCCATATCCTGGCTGAGGTAGAAGCCACGTGCGACCGGATCATGATTATTAACCGGGGACAGATTGTGGCCAATGGTACTGCTCAGGAATTACAGCAGAGAGCCAAAGGGCAAAATGTCATCAGTTTAGGCATTGAAGGAGGAGAACCTGATCAGGTATACCAGGAACTGAAAAAACTGGAAAAAGTTGAAATGGTCGATTTCACTGACAAGGAAAAATCATTGTTCGAAGTGCATGCTGTTGATCAAAGCTCACCCGCAAAAGAAATTTTTGATATGTGCGTGAAAAATTCCTGGTATATCACCCGGATGACTCCCATTGAAACGCGGCTCGAGGATGTGTTCCGTCAATTAACCATGAACTAAAAATATAACAATATGAGAAAGTCCTGGATTATAGCCAAACGTGAATTGTCCGTATTTTTTGATTCGCTGATCGCTTATCTGATTATTGTTGCCTTTCTTGGATTTACAGGCTTTTTTACCTGGCTTTACGGCTCGGATATCTTTTTCGTTGGCCAGGCCAGTTTGCAAGCATTTTTTTCTATTGCATACTGGACGTTATTCTTTTTCATTCCGGCGATCACGATGCGATTGATAGCTGAAGAAAAGCGTTCGGGAACCATCGAACTGTTATTGACCAAACCCGTTACCGACTGGCAGGTGGTGATGGGCAAATTTTTGTCTACCTTCATTTTGATTCTCATTACGCTAGCCCTTACACTTCCCTATTACTTTACGGTATGGAGTTTAGGTCCCATCGATCATGGTGTGGTATGGTCGGGTTACTTGGGATTGGTTCTGATGAGCGCAGCTTATATCAGTGTGGGCCTTTTTTCCAGCAGCCTGACCAGTAACCAGCTGGTAGCTTTTCTGCTGGCCCTGCTGATCGGTATTTTTTTCCATATCATATTTGATATACTGGCCCAGAATACTTCGGGTAATATTTCAGATCTGCTGGGTTACCTTAACCTTTCGTCTCATTATAACTCAATTTCCAGAGGCGTGATCGATACCAAGGATCTGATCTATTTTATATCTATTACCTTCGTGGGTCTGCTACTTTCAGAATTTGGCCTGGCCAAAAGGAATATCATTGAATAACCAAAAATGGGAATTACATGAAACGCAAAACAGCATTATTTTATAGCATAGGATTGATTTTGGGCATCGTTGTTTTGGTGAATATACTGGCCTCTGATTTTTCTGTCAGGTTTGATGTGACAGAAGATAATCGTTATACGCTGAGCGATGCCACCAAGCATATTGTCACCAATCTGAATCAGCCGGTAACCATTACGGCCTATTTTTCAGAGGAACTTCCACAGCGGATCTCCAAAACCAAGGAGAATTTCAGGGATCTGCTGATTGAGTATTCACAACGTTCGAATGGCATGGTAAATTATGAGTTCATCAATCCCTCAGAAGATGAAAGCACGGAACAGAAGATTGTCAGGCAGGAGGGTATTCAGCCTGCTATGGTGAATGTACGGAAGAAAGATCAGGTAAAACAGCAGAAGGTATACATGGGTGCTGTGATCCGTATGGGTTCGGATAAGGAAGTTATACCTTTCATCCAGCCCGGAACTGCTATGGAATACAGCATCTCTTCCAACATAAAAAAGCTGGCCACAACAGAAAAGCCTTTTGTGGGTATACTTCAGGGCCATGGGGAACCTTCCCTGCAAAACCTGGGTTCAGCCCGGCAGTCGATGAATGTGCTTTATAAAGTAGAAACGGTAGCGTTAACCGATACGGCTGATGTACTTCAAAAATATAACACCCTGGCCATTTTGGCGCCTACCGATTCATTTCCCGGCAATCATCTGCAGCAACTCGACCGTTTTCTGGCTCGCGGAGGCAAATTATTTGTCGGACTTAACCGGGTTAAAGGTGATTTTAGACGTGCACAGGGTAGCGCTGTTAGCACAGGCCTTGAAACCTGGCTTGAAGAGAAAGGCATTCGCGTTAACAAAAACTTTCTTGTGGATGCCAACTGCCAAAGGGTTTCGGTGCAACAACCCAACAGCCCTTTCCAATTTAGTGTCGAATTTCCTTACCTGCCGATCGTATCAAATTTCCCGGAACACCCTATTACCAAGGGATTAGAGGCTGTTTCTATGCAGTTTGCCAGCACCCTGGATTTTGTGGGTGACACCACCCTGAACTATATTCCACTGGCCAGATCTTCGAAGAAATCAGGCACACAGTCACCTCCTCTGATGTTTAATATCCAAAAATCATGGAATGAAAGTGACTTTCCGCTTTCCAATCTGACTGTTGCAGCGGCCCTGGAAGGAAACATCACAGGCAAAGGCAATTCCGAAATGGTAGTGGTTGGTGACGGCGATTTTCCGGTGACACAAAGTAATCAGCAAGGAAACAGGGATAACATCAGCTTTATGGTTAATGCCATCGACTGGCTATCCGATGCGACCGGTCTGATGGATTTGCGCACCAAAGGTATCACTTCACGGCCCCTGGAACAGATTAAGGATAGCAGGAAAACGTTCCTCAAATATCTCAATTTCCTCTTGCCCATTATTCTGATCATTGGTTTTGGCATTTTCCGTTTTCAGCATAAACGTATTTTAAGGATAAAAAGAATGGAGGCTGAATATGTTTAATAAAGCGAATCCCAAAATATTAGGTGCCGCCTTTGTAGTGCTTCTGGCTCTGGTGCTGATTGTTCAATATAGCGGAAGCCCAAGAGGCGAAAGATCATTTAAAAGTGAACTGATCACCTTTACTGCCGATGAGATCAGTGAGGTACAAATCGATCCGGATAATTCAGATTCCTATCGTTTGGTAAAGGAGGAAGATTCATGGAAGGTCAGGCAGGGTAACCGTCTCTATACGGCCAATGAGAACCGGGTGAGTCAGGTGCTGGATCAACTGGCCAACCTCAAAGTGAATCAGGTTGTAGCTACTTCACCGGATAGCTGGGGTCAGTACCTGGTTTCCGATTCGCTGGCAACCCAGGTGGAAGTGAATGCAGGAGATCAATCTGTTGGCCTGAGGGTGGGTAAATTAAATTTTGACCGCCGTACCCGTAGTGCGGTTTCTTATGTCAGACAGGCCGGTGATGACAATGTATATGGAGTCGACGGTTTTCTAAAAATGACATTCGGCAGGGATATAAATGCTTACAGAAGAAGGGCCCTGATTAGTTTGTCAGATTTGGCAACCGTATCAAAGATCAGTTTCACCCATCCGGCTGACAGTTCTTTTGTCCTGGAAAAAAAGAATAACCATTGGATGATTGAGGGTCAGATGGCTGATTCCGCATCAGTTGCGAAATACATCAACAAAATTAAGAACCTGAAAGGAAGCACTTTTGCCGATGTAGCGGAACCGGATATGTCTAATCCGACCCATAAGGTGCGCATCGAAGGTGAACAGCAAATAGAAATATCTGTTAAACCAATAGACGGAAAATGGATCATTCATTCATCCCTGACACCCGATGCCTATTTTTTGGATTCACAGGCTACCATAAGGAAAAAACTCTTTATCTCCCGAATGGATCTGTTGCAATAAGCGGATGGCAATCTCAGCAAAGAGCTGATAATTATAGTATTTGACCTTTAAAACAGAGGTGTTCAGACGAGTTAATCAGATGGAGTCAATGGGTATTTAGCCTAATGATTTCCCGCAAGTAAGATGCATTGAGATTTACCCCGCCAAAGGCGGGGTTATTTTTATGCATTGTGATGGATGATTGACCGTTCGTATTTGGCAATATCCACTCTTCAAAAACAATTTAGCCTGGATTGTTTTTGAAAAGAATTATGGTAAGGAGCCCTCGAAAACGAACTCAGCCGGGCCGGTAAGCCATACATTGCTGAAATGGTTTTTGCTTTCTGCCTCAAAGTTTACCTGCAGTTTTCCACCCATGACGTTGACCGTATATGAAGATTTGTCAGAATTGGCAATAAGGTATGAAGCGATGGCAGATGCCACAGCGCCGGTGCCGCATGCCAGGGTTTCATTTTCCACCCCCCTTTCGTAGGTTCGGATAGATATCATACCGTCTTTTTCCAGCGATACAAAATTTACATTTGTGCCGCCTTTGGAAATGCTTGTATCTTTGCGGATTTTTTTCCCTTCGTCATAAACCGGAACCTTTGACAGGTTATTAACAAATCGGATATAATGCGGTGAACCGGTATCAATAAACAGATGATCAGGAAAGATCCGGACATCTGAAACATCTTGCATTTTCAGGGCAATCAGCTTGTTTTCCAATATGAATGCTTCATGGGGGCCGTCGGAAGCAACAAAATGGGTCTTATCATCAATGATACCCAATTTTCTGGCAAAAGCAACCATGCATCTTCCGCCATTACCACACATGGTGCTTTCATGACCGTCTGCATTGAAATACCGCATGGCAAAATCACTTTGTTGACTTTTTTCGAGCAACATCAGGCCATTGGCTCCGATACCAAACTTCCGCTCGCACAGGCGGGCAATATAATTGATATCCGGTTGGAAAATATGCTGCCGGTTATCGATGAGGATAAAATCATTTCCTGCGCCATGATATTTACAGAACCTTAGCGGCATGGGGCTTGTTAATTTTTGTTAAAGATAACATTTTAGTTGATTGCAGGCATATATTTTGTTATCTTCCCTCAAAATTACAAACTTGAATCTAAAAAACATGAATTATGAATGTAAAAAGGTATGTTGGAACGGCTGTAATAGCGATCTTAGCTGCATTATTGACAGTAATGATCTATTCAAGCGTATCCAATAATGAGAATGAGGGGAACCGGTTCGCTGCAGCGGAGAGGTTGAGCAGGAATGATACCAACGGGATTCATTTTGCCAATCTGCCGGCTAATTTTAAAGCGGAAAGCTTTAATTTCACCCTTGCGGCTGAAAACACTGTACCTGCTGTAGTACACGTAAAGACTCAGTTTACGCGTGAAGCGCAATATCCCAGCCCGCTATACAGATTCTTTTTTGATGAGCAAATGCCTCAGCGACAGCGGGAAGTAGAAGGTTTTGGTTCGGGAGTGATCATTTCTTCAGATGGTTACATTGTGACCAACAACCATGTTGTGGAAAAATCGGATGAGGTATCCGTTACCTTGCACAATGAAAAGGAATATGAAGCCAAGATCGTCGGAACAGATCCGCCTACTGATCTGGCATTGTTAAAGGTAGATGGGAAGAATTTACCTCGTCTTAAATTTGGAAATTCCCAGGATATCAGGTTGGGAGAATGGGTGCTGGCTGTCGGCAACCCTTTTAACATTGGCACTACCGTTACTGCTGGAATTGTAAGTGCTCAAGGTCGAAATATTGGCATATTGAGACAACGTGGGGGTGAAAATCAACAATTGTCGATAGAATCATTTATTCAGACTGATGCGGCCGTGAATAAGGGCAACAGCGGAGGCGCCCTGGTGAATATTGAAGGGGAGCTGATTGGCATCAATGCTGCTATAGCCTCTCCAACAGGATCCTATTCAGGTTATTCTTTTGCCATTCCTTCGATTATCGCCCAGAAAGTGATAGAAGATCTGATCAAATACGGGGAAGTGCAAAGAGCTATGCTGGGTGTACAAATAAGAAATATCAATGATCAGCTTGCCAAAGACAATGACCTGGATTCACGTGAAGGAGCCTTTATCGTTGCTGTTAACCGCAAAGGCTCAGCCGGGAAAGCCGGAATTCAACCCGGGGATGTTGTGATTAGTGTGGATGGAGAGGATATAACTGATGTAGCTGATTTGCAAACTACCATCAATAGCTATGATCCGGGTGACGAAGTTACCGTTACCGTGATTAGAGACGGTGAAGAGAAACAATTTGACGTTACTTTACGTAACAGGGAAGGAAGTACGGAGATTGTGACCGGTCAGCAGGCGCTGGATAAGCTTGGAGCAGAATTTCAGGCCATTGATGACAAGGAGAAACAACGAACAGGCATATCCCACGGTGTGCAGGTCGTAAAAATCAATGAAGGAAAGCTTAGTGAAGCCGGAATCCGTGAAGGATTTATTATCCTGTCTCTTAATGGACGTGATGTTAGAAATGTAAATGATATACAGAAAGTATACAATCAACTGCCTGAAGGAGCAAGAATGGAATTTGAAGGATTGTATCCGGGCGGTGATTATATATATGTTTATCAGGTTAAAAAATAAGGGAAAAGGGAAACTAAAGATTTTCCGCTAATCGTACAATATAGGCCGGATTAATGGAGTTATACCATTGATCCGGCTTTTTGATTTGGCCTGTATTATTCATGCCTCAAGTTTTGGGTAAATGCAAGGCGTCGAAAGCTGACGACCCAGTCGCCTGCTTCGAGGTTTTTGCAACGCAGCAGATGCCCAAAAAAATGGCGCACTCGGAAAAAATGCATAAAAAAAATTTTTTTGATATAATTAGTAATACTCTGATATGCTTTCGTTTATAAATTTTCCATTTTTTATGAATAATACAGGATGGAGAGGGATAAAGATTATTTGTGGTCTTTTTTCAACAACTTTCAGTTGAAATATTATATTTGTTGGAATCATATCCAGCTATTCTACTAACAAAATCCATGGCCAATGAGACAATTAAAGATCACCAAATCAATTACAAACCGAGAAAGTGCTTCGATAGACAAGTATCTGCAGGAGATCGGCAGAGAAAATCTTTTGACAGTTGATGAAGAGGTTCAGTTGGCTCAAAGAATCAGGCAGGGGGATCAGGCCGCATTGGAGAAGCTAACGCGGGCCAATTTGCGTTTTGTTGTTTCTGTTGCCAAGCAGTATCAGCATCAGGGGTTAAGTTTACCTGATCTGATCAACGAGGGCAACCTTGGTTTGATCAAAGCAGCTACCAAATTTGATGAAACCAAAGGTTTTAAGTTCATCTCCTATGCCGTTTGGTGGATACGTCAATCCATTCTCCAGGCCTTGGCAGAGCAATCGAGGATTGTTCGTTTGCCGCTGAATCAGGTTGGCTCCCTGAATAAGCTCAGCAGGGAACAATCCAGATTTGAGCAGAAAAATGAAAGGGAACCTTCGGAAGAAGAACTGGCCTCTACTTTGGACATGACGAGTGAAAAAGTAACTGAAACGATGAAAATAAGCGGAAAACAGATGTCTATGGAAGCCCCGTTTGGCGAGGATGAGGAAAACTGTCTACTTGATATGATGCCCAATGAAAACATACCGCATACCGATAATACCCTTATCAGGGAATCATTGAACAATGAGGTAGAAAGAGCTCTTTCTACATTAACAGGGAGAGAGAAGGCCATTATCAAGCATTTTTATGGTATTGGTGTGCCTGATTTGACGCTGGAAGAAATTGGCAATAAGTTTGGATTGACACGGGAACGAGTTCGTCAGCTTAAGGAAAAAGCCATACGCAGGTTGCGGCACCGGTCGCGAAGTAAGCTGCTTAAATCGTATTTGGGGTGAAAGATGATTCAATGACTGCTCTTTGTTTTGGTTATAGAGAATCCCGGTTTAGACCGGGATTTTTTTTGTGCGGTTGCGAAACAAAAAAAGATTTTTATCATGGAGCTTTTAAGGGTTTTTTGTGTTTTTCAGCAGACCCTATTTAAAAGGCAGGAGCGTTTGTTATGAAAGCAATGAAGTCTAGAAGGAGAATTTTTGTTTTTATATTGCGGTATATCCTGCATTCCTTTGAATCCCTCCTACATTCATGAGCTTTATTTTTTTATCTCAGAGCAGTGCAGGTTAGATGCAAAGAGCAAAAGAGGTGTCATGGATGCCTGCAGTGAAAGGTTTAAAAACTGGAGGTAACATTTGGAAAATAAGAAAACAATTTATTTCTTTGCAGGGCTTTTGTTGGCAATGACCGAACGGGTCATGGTGCTGATTTTTTCTGGAGCAGGAGAAGATAAGCAAACGATAGCTGGAAATGTTTTTGAGGGGATATACAACGGGATGCAGTGCAATTGGGTTTTGTATCGAAATGTGTGGTTTCGACACAAGCAAAGCATCCCGGTTGAGAGGGGTTGGTTGTATTGGGGTTGATAAGCACAATGCGGCATTAGTGGTCGGGAGGGGCGCAAGTTTGAATCCGGTAGACCATAGCCATAAAAAGAACGCACAATAGGTTTCGGGGTGTAGCGCAGTCCGGTTAGCGCATCTGCTTTGGGAGCAGAGGGTCGCAAGTTCGAATCTTGCCACCCCGACAATTGACAATTAAGGCTTTACGAAGATGTAAGGCCTTTTTTATTTTAGGCCGGTTGAAACATGGTTGAAACAAAATGGGACATAAATTTGATCTTTGCTGTCCACCCATCCAATCTCTATAGAAAATGGACGGTTGGACGAACTAAAACCCCTTTGAAAATCCGCTTGTAACTCCCAACAAATCTGTATCCGGGTGCAAGGGGTCAGAATATTTGGAAAACTTTTAATCCATATGCTTCTCAATAGACTTCTGGACTTACTGGCAAAATTTGGTTGTCTTTAAAGTTTGTATAAGGTTATTGAGTGCCCTTGAGTCCTTTAAATCAGTGTGTGGAAATCTCAAGTTTTAATTATGAGGGTGTTAACTTCCCCCTTTCTTTAGGACAGGGTATTAGCATTAGTAAGTTTATTTTTTT
>CAYYLT010000008.1:0-26632 GCA_964472385.1 uncultured Bacteroidales bacterium | reverse complement strand
CGCCTCTTAGCTGATGTACTAAAGACTTTTTCAGCAAACCCTGCTTCGAGGCTTTTGCAACGCAGCAGATGCCCAAAAATTGGCGCACTCGGAAAAAATGTATAAAAAGAAATTTTTGATCATAATAAGTAAATTGCTTATATACTTTTATTTATAGATATTTATTCATTTTTTATGAATAATGCAGGCTAAAAGCTTGACGCATGAAAAATACAGGTCAGAACCCCTAACCAGTATCTGACTTTATGAAAAGACACGAAATATTCCATTCCCAAAAAGATCACGATAAAACTTTTTAAGTATATTTGGGCTTTTGAAGAAAAATAAAGTGCCATGACCCCAAAAAACGGAAAAAATTTTGCCCTGATAGGCATTGCCGGTTATATTGCCATACGACATTTAAAAGCCATAAAAGATACAAACAACAACCTGGTTGCTGCACTTGACCGTTTTGACAGCGTTGGAGCCATTGACGAGTTTTTCCCTAAAGCTGATTTTTTCGTTGAATACGAACGATTTGATCGTCACCTTGACAAACTCAAAAGAAAAGGTATTCGGATAGATTACATTGGTATTTGTACACCCAATTATTTGCATGATTCACATATACGTTTTGCTTTAAGGCAGGGAGCTGATGCCATATGTGAAAAACCTGTCGTTTTGAATCCCTGGAATTTAGATGCTTTGATAGAAATTGAAAAAGAAACACAGCGAAAAGTGAATAACATATTGCAATTGAGGTTACATCCCTCGATCGTTGAACTGAAAAATAAAATTGAAAAGGGTCCCAAAGATAAAGTCTATGATATTGATCTGACCTATATTACATCAAGAGGAAACTGGTATTTTATTTCCTGGAAAGGAGATGAACACAAGTCTGGTGGTATTGCCACCAATATTGGCGTTCATTTTTTCGATATGTTAACCTGGATCTTTGGGGATGCGAAACAAAATCTCGTGCATATTTACCAGCCCGAAAAAGCTGCCGGTTACCTTGATCTTGAAAAGGCCCGTGTCAGATGGTTTTTAAGTGTAGATTCCAATGATTTACCTGAAAAAGCCAAAAAGGAACATAAAAGAACTTATCGATCAATAACGGTGGATGGAAAAGAGATAGAATTCAGCAATGGATTTACCGATCTGCATACCCTAAGTTATGAAAGAATTTTAAAGGGCAATGGATTTGGAATGGAAGCCTCCAGAAAATCCATTGAAACGGTATATACCATTCGAAACGCCACACCCATTGGATTGAAAGGTGAGTATCACCCATTGTGTAATCATTTAAAGTAATAGATCAATTTTTCACCGTGAATAATCATCAGACACTTTTTTATCATAGTGTCTCATTTGATCATAATATTCAATGGAACGCGGGATCAGTCAATTGTGACTGAGGGGGCGAAGCTGTATCCTTTTATCAGACGATGCTTTTTTTCGAAACCTTTAAATATAAACTATGTAACTTACCATGAACTTTATTAATCATAAATTACTCACAGACAAATGATTAAAAAAGTTCATCGGGAGTTCCTGAGTGTGCCAAAATTTTTGGCATTTTTTTAACGACAAAAATTTTAAACAGATGAAAATACTGGTAACCGGAACAGCTGGTTTTATTGGCTTTCATTTGGCAAAACACCTTCTGGAGCGGGGCGATGAGGTGACCGGCCTGGATAACATCAATAACTATTATGAAGTTTCGCTTAAATACGATCGCCTGGCAAAAACCGGAATTGAAAAACATCCCATATCAGACAATCAATTTGTAGAAAGCTCCCTTTATCCCAACTACCGTTTCATCAAGCTGGATTTAAAAGAACGGGATCAGATCTCAGCTTTGTTTCAATCCGGAAATTTTGACAGGGTATGTCATTTAGCCGCTCAGGCGGGAGTGAGATATAGTATTACCCATCCTTATGCTTACCTTGAGAGCAATATGACAGGTTTTATGAACATCATCGAGGCATGCAGGCATTTTCCCGTTGAGCACCTTGTATATGCAAGTAGTTCAAGTGTTTACGGAATGAATGAATCAATGCCCTTTTCAACCCATGACAATGTAGACCATCCCATTAGCTTATATGCTGCAAGTAAAAAAAGCAATGAATTGATGGCCCATACCTATAGTCATTTATATGAATTACCCACAAGCGGATTAAGATTTTTTACAGTTTATGGACCCTGGGGAAGACCAGATATGGCGCTTTTTCTGTTTACCAGTGCTATACTGACCGGCCAGCCTATCGACGTATACAACAATGGAAATATGGAACGTGATTTTACCTATATTGATGATATTATCAACGGCGTTGTTCGGGTGATTGATCATCCCCCATCAGGTAATCCATTGTGGAACGGAGCTGATCCCGATCCGGCTTCCTCGCCGGCTCCCTACAGGATCTACAATATCGGAAACAGCAACCCTGTTCAACTTATGGACTTTATACGGGCCATAGAAGAAGAAACTGGTCGAAAAGCGGAAATGAATCTATTGCCCATACAACCTGGCGATGTGCCTAAAACCTGGGCTGATGTGGGAGAATTAATCGCTGATTTTAATTATCAACCCCAAACCGATATCCGGGTGGGTGTTAAGAAATTTGTAACATGGTACAGGGATTACTATGGTGTTTAACCTCCTGTATACCCAACAAAAATAAATGCTTTAAAACGAATTCGTGTTTGTCTATAAAGTCCAACTTCTTCGTTGTTGCTCAAAATCTGACCTGTATTATTCATGCAGGATAAAATGGAAGATGTTCGCTTATGCATGACCTAAAACATTCAAAAGTTGTTGTTATTGGAGGAGCAGGATTTATTGGCAGCTTTGTGGTAAGGGAACTGCTGAAGGAGCCAGTAAAATCTGTTGTTATCTATGATAATTTTGCCCGGGGCAGCAGGGAGAATATCAAAGAATGCCTGAATGACAATAGATGCATCATCTTTCCTTACGGGGGAGATATCAGGGATACCGATATATTAAATGAAGCATTGAAAGATGCCGATTATGTATTTCACCTGGCTGCTATGTGGCTGTTGCATTGCAGGGATTATCCCCAAACCGCTTTTGAGGTAAACATCCGGGGAACTTATAATGTATTGGAAGCCTGCATCAACAATAACATCAAAAAAGTGGTATTTTCCTCCTCTGCCTCCGTCTATGGGGATGCCGCAGAAGTACCCATGAGCGAGGAACATCCTTTTAATAACCGCAATTTTTACGGGGCTACCAAAATCTCCGGAGAAGCGATGTGTAGGGCCCTCTATGACCGATATGGCCTTGATTATGTAGGCTTAAGGTATATGAACGTCTACGGTCCACATCAGGATCAACAATCGGCCTACAGTGGAGTTATTCCTATTATGCTCAACAAGATCGATGCCGGAGAAACACCAGTGATCAACGGCGATGGTTCTCAGGCATACGACTTTATTTATGTAGAGGATGTTGCGCGTGCCAATCTGCAGGCAATGCGATCCCCTGCAACCGACGACTTCTTTAATGTGGGTACCGGTGTTCAAACCTCCGTAAGCCAGCTTTGCAACACCATACTAAAACTGAAAAAATCTGACCTGAAAGTGGTCTATAAACCCTACTCCGAAGATGATGCCCGCAGACTTGTGAACAACAGAATCGGATCCACGAAAAAAGCACGGGAGATATTGGATTTTCATTACCGGCTTAACCTGGAGGAAGGATTGAAAAAACTTATCTACTGGAGGGAAACAGGACAAATCTATTATTGATAATACCTATAACCAGATTCTTGCTGATATATGCCCAATCCGAATTGTGCACCCATAACTCCAACGCCATTGGATGACAACAGATTAAAAGGCTATTTTTATTGATGAAAGCTTACCAGACTGATGCATCTACCGATTACCAAACCGTATATAACCGCCCGGGAATATGAGCTGGTCAAAGATACCCTTGACAGTGGCTGGCTGGTTCAAGGTCCCAGGGTCAGAGAATTTGAAAAACGGATAGCACGTTTTACAGGGGCTAAATACGCCATAGCTATTAACTCCTGCACTTCCGGTCAATTCCTGATGTCCCGAATACTGGATCTCCATCCGGGAGATGAGGTAATCCTACCTGCATATACCTGGATCTCCACAGCCAATGCCATAGAATATCTGGGCGCTAAACCCGTTTTCTGTGATATCTCCCTGGAAACGCTTAATATAGATACCAGCTTGATCGAATCCCGTATCAACCGGTATACCAGAGCGCTTTATCCGGTAAATCTTTTCGGTTTGGCGGCAAATATGATTGAGGTAAGCCATATTGCAGAAAATCACCACCTCAAGGTGGTAGAAGATTGCGCCTGCGGTCTGGGAGCCAAAATCGGACAAACCCATTGTGGCTTATTCGGTCATGCCGGTGTTTTTTCTTTTCATCCCCGAAAATCCATTACTACAGGTGAAGGAGGCATGATCATTACAAATGATCAAAACATCGACAGGTTAGCCCGCAGCTTAAGGGATCATGGAGCTGATGCCTCTGATTATTCCAGGCATAAATATGGCAAAAGCTATAAGATGAGCGAATATCCCATACTGGGATATAACATGCGAATGACCGATATTCAGGGAGCTATAGGTATAGCACAAACAGAAAAGCTGGAAATGATACTTGATACCAAATACAAACTTGGCCAAGAATTCAATGATCGTTTATCCGGTTTGTCATGGTTAAAAACCCCTTCCATCCCTAAGGGTCACAACCATAGCTACCAGACATACTGTACCTTGTTCAAACCTGAAGAAACACATGATGCGTTGGCAAAAAACAATGCCCAACAAATCGACAAACTGCATAAACAAAGAAACCAGGTGATGAGCAAGCTTGAGCAAAAGGGTATCATGACAAGACCCGGGACTCATGCTGTTCATATCCAAAAGCTTTACCAGGATAAATACAAATTTCATAAAATGGATTTTCCGGAAGCATATGCTGCAGACAGGCTGACCATAGCACTTCCGTTTTACCCCCAGATGAGCGGGAAGGAAAAAGAATATTTGTTTCAGGAACTTTACAAAATTACCCCCTGATGTGCGGTATTGCAGGTATACTAAACTATAATAAACAACCTGTTTCCCGGGGTATACTGAAAAAGATGACCCGGGTGCTTGCACATCGCGGACCGGATGGTGAAGGTTTCTGGTGTGAGGGTTTTTTGGGCTTTGGACACAGGAGACTGGCCATTCTGGATTTGACGCCAGCCGCAAGGCAACCCATGCAAAGCCATGATGAACGCTATATCATCATCTACAACGGGGAAGTTTATAACTTCAGAGAACTCCGTACACAACTTGAACGGAAAGGCTATGTGTTTTATTCCGGATCTGATGCTGAGGTAGTGCTCAATGCATGGAGTTACTGGGGTAAAGAGGCACTTTTAAAATTCAATGGCATGTTTGCCTTTGCCATTTGGGATAAACAGGAACATAAGCTTACCCTGGCCAGAGACCGGTATGGTATTAAACCCCTTTATTATTGGGACAACGGAAAAAACCTTGTGTTTGGCTCAGAAATCAAGGCCATACTGCAACATCATGATTACCGGACAAACCTGTCGCACGAAGCGTTGAATGAATATTTTACTTTTCAGAATGTGTTTTCCGATCAAACCCTTTTTAAAGGCATCAAAATCATTCCCTCCGGAACACGCTTGGAGATCGATTTACACAAAGGAAAGATGCAACTGGAAAAATACTGGGATTTTCATTTTGAGGACAATGCTTTGTTTAGGCATGAAGCAGAGTATATAGAAGAATTAAACAGATTATTTCATCAGGCAGTTAACCGTCACCTGGTCAGTGATGTGGAGATCGGTTCCTATCTGAGCGGGGGGATGGATTCCGGTGCGATAACCTGCATTGCGGCACAAAATTTCCCCAACCTCAAAACCTTCACTGCAGGATTCGACCTTTCCTCGGCTTCAGGTTTGGAACTGGCATTTGATGAACGGGAAAAAGCTGAGTATCTCTCCAATCAATATAAAACAGAACAATATGAAGTGGTATTAAAAGCCGGGGATATGGAAAAAGTGATGTCCTTGCTCACCTGGCATCTCGAAGATCTCAGGGTGGGACAATGTTATCCCAATTATTACATTCACCGGCTGGCCGCTAAGTTTGTCAAAGTGGGACTGAGCGGAACAGGAGGAGATGAGCTCTTTGCCGGTTATCCCTGGCGCTATTACCGGACTGCAGTGAATGAAGATTTTGATCATTACATCCGTAAATACTACAATTACTGGTCGCGCCTGGTATCAGATGAGGAAAAACCAGCATTTTTCAATTCCGAAGTATATCAAAATATTGCAGATCATTCAACCAGCGAGGTATTCAGAAATGTATTATACAATCCTGCCGGACCCCGCCATATCTCCACCCCGGAGCAATATATCAACAATTCTTTGTACTTTGAGATTAAGACTTTTCTGCACGGCTTGCTGATGGTCGAGGATAAGTTGAGTATGGCCCACAGCCTTGAGGTAAGGGTTCCTTTTCTGGATAATGACCTGGTAGATTTTGCCATGCAGGTACCGGTAAAATACAAGCTCAAAAACCTGAAAGAGGTAAGCCGGATCAACGAGAATGAACCCGGCCCCAAAACCAGAAAATATTTTCAGCAGACCAATGACGGCAAGATCCTGTTGCGCAAAGTGCTCAACAATTATGTACCGTTTGGCTATGCCAATGGTATCAAGCAGGGCTTTTCTGCCCCCGATGCCAGCTGGTTTAAAGGAGAAAGTATCGATTACATCAAAACGGTTTTGTATAACCGGAAAGCCCGTATCTATGATTATATCAGGCCTGAGATGGCCATGACCAAGATAGAGGAACATCTCGCCGGCAAAAAAAACAACAGATTGCTAATCTGGTCTTTGCTGAGTTTTGAATGGTGGCTTAAAACCTTTATGGATCAATAAGATGGTTGAGACAATCCAGCATGCCATTGACCAGTTCGGGCTTGATCTGAAAGGAATCAATGTATTAACTGAAGCTGCTACGGGAAATTATACTGCTACCCCCGTCATTGCTGCTAAGGCAGGCGCCAGGGTCGTTGCCTATACCCAACATTCCGACTACGGAACAGTTGATCAGGTTAAAAAGCAAACACAAGCGCTGGAAAGGCTCCTTAACCTGAAAAACAATATACAGATAGTTGATTCACTGGAATCCATTGATCTTGAAGCCATACATATACTCACCAATACGGGTTTCCTACGGCCGATCCATCGACATGTTATTGACCGGCTTTCTTCCCGGTGCGTGATCCCCTTGATGATGGAGCCCTGGGAATTCCGGAAAGAAGATATCGACCTGATGGCATGCCGGCAAAAAGGCATTAAAGTATATGGTACCAACGAGAATGACCCCAGACTGAAAACTTTCGATTATGTTGGTTACATTGCTTTGTATTGGCTCCTGCACCATCAGTGCAGTCCGTTTTCAGCCAAAGTGCTTATTCTGGGAAGTGAAAAATTCACTGATCCGATACACAAACTGCTGCTCCAAAATTACTATTCCTGCCGGGTAGTTAATCATTACCGGAAGCTTAGCAATCCTTCCGAGTACAATGTAATAATCACCGCTGAGCATACCAATCCCTTATGCTTAATTGGAGACGATCCCAGTTGTTTTATTCAGAAAAACCTGCTGCGGGATAATGCTTTTATTCTGCACATATCAGGTCATGTTGATTTTACAGGCTTATCCTGCCGCTTCTTTCCCCCTAAACCTGCACCCTTTGGCCATATGAGTTTTACAACCGATATGATCGATCCCAAAGCTTTAATCGATCTACACACTGCCGGGCTGAAAGTGGGAACAGGAATGCTTCATGCCAATGCCATGAAGCTCGATAACACAGCATACAAAAACTTTATGGAAAATAACTATCCGGCATTGGCTTTTGATGACCCTGCATTGTGGTAAAAGCCCCGGGGAATGATCATAAACGAAAATACTACTTTCCTGGCTGTATCAAACCTGTATTATCCTTAGCTTATGCACAACACAGGAAAACGCGTCACGATAAAACCCGGTTTTACGGATAAATCCCAACACCAGTTAGCTTATGGGTAAGTTTAAACTCATCGACTACACGCCTGAATATGATCACAGTTGGGATGCTTTTATCGAAAAGTCAAATAACGGTACGATTTTTCATCGGCTGGATTTTTTGGAATATCATGGTGAGCGATTTGCCGGGAAAACCAACCACTTGATATGGCTGAAAGGTGATCGGATATATGCTGTATTACCCCTGGCCATTTTCACTGACAGTGGCTACAAAAAAGCAATATCACCCTATGGGGGAAGTTATGGGGGAATAGCAACGCGGGAGATCCTCTCCTACTCCAGAGCAAATGAAATTGTCACACACCTGGTTGATTACCTCAACAGACATGATATTGATGAAATAAGGCTTACTTTTCCCATCCGCTCCATTTACAACCAATATTCAGAAACCTTTTTGTTTTCATTGCTGGAATCCGGTTTTTCAAACGAAAATTCTGATATTTCAAGTGTTGTGGAATTTCATGAGGAACCGGATAAGCTCATAAAGGCTTCGGTCAGAAATCAATACAAAAAAGCCGTTAAGCATGGCATTACCCATCAGCTCAATGCGCCCATAGATCATTTCTGGCCCCCTTTTGAAAAGACTTTTCAAAAACACCATAAGCAACCCACCCATTCCTACAATGAATTGAGATGGCTTCATGCCCGTTTCCCTCAAAGGATATATTTTGATGTGGCCTATGATAAGGATATGCCCGTATCGGGGATCTGCCATTTTATTTTGAATGGTCGCGCAGACAGCTCATTCTATTTATGCAACGATCCGAATTTCCAGTCATTTCAAAGCCTAACCTATCTTTTGGTTGAATCCCTCCGGAATGCTTATGAAAAAGGTTTCAGATGCTTTGACTTTGGCACTTCATCAGTGAATATGGAAGGCAGAGGGAACCTGTTCCATTTTAAAGAAAATTTTGGGGCTGTAGGTCAGTTTCGCAATACCTATGTATGGAGGCGCTCCCGCATAGCCTGAACTCCTGCACAACCTTCAGATAAAACTTTAACCCGGAAATGTTGATGTTCACATTAAGACCAACCGATACATGAATATGGCCATGCTTCTTTTGTTGTTTGCGCTGTCATTTTTGCTGAGGTTTATATTTGTATTCTCAGAAGGTACAGATACCATGATGCATTTATGGCAAATTAAAAAGCAAAAACTGAACAAAAATTTTTCCCATGAACCTTTTAACAGCATCATAAAAGGGAAACAAGCTACCCCTTCCCTGGCCCATTATATCATTTCCATTTTTCCGGAAAAATTTTATAAACCCGCGGGTCTGCTGTTGAACATAGGCTATGATCTGGTAACCGTTCTGATAATCTTTTTGTTTTGCCGGTTCTACCTGATGGATCAATTGCCTTCATCAGATTCGGCGTTTTTCATCCCTTTTGAATATGCTGTAGCTTTTGTTTTTTCCACTTCTCCGATCTTATTCCCTGTAGATGCAAGATTAAGAAGTTTGGGTGCAAGAACTTTTGGATTGGTGCTGACCACTTTGTTTTTTGTATTGGTTGGCTGGGCACAGGTAGAAAGCATCTATTACCCTTATATTCTGTCTGTTATACTGGTTGTGCTCATTACCATGAGCTCCCAGTTTGCCATGCAGGTAATGGTACTTTTCAGCCTTTTTTACAGCCTGATCTCTTTTGAATTCCTTCCCCTTATTACCGTGATAGCTGGCTTTGGCTTGGGTTATATATTGCCCTTTACCGGTATCAAACATTTCACAAAATATAAAATAAATCATTATATCTGGTATTTCAGAAACTATAAAAAAGGTACTACTGCAGCGAACCGCAATAATCTGCGTGAATTCATTAAGCTTCCATATTATCTGATCCATAAACCCTTTAGGTTCTTTAAAATTTTGTTGGTAGAAAATTCTTTTGTTATCGCATGCTATTCTATGCCCATGCTGCTTTATATACTTATATCTTTGTTGAACGGCAACATAGATTATACCCTCTATTTTGAAAATGAATGGTTGAAGTTTATGACCTATTTGTTCCTGGCTTCCTTAATGGCATTCCTGTTGACGTCCTTCCGGCCGTTTCTTTTTTTAGGTTCTCCCGAGCGGTACCTGGAGTATGGGGTGGGATTTTTGAGTATCCTTTTTGCATACACCTTATTACAACCTTCCATCCGCCATCAGGATAGCCTATTTTTGATCGTTCTGTTGATCCACATGGTCTTTATTGTGATGAACCTCCTGTATCTTTTATATAACAGAACCAACGCATGCAATATTTTTAAAAATGATAACCTGAAAGATTTATCAGATTACTTAAACAATAAAATCGGTCAGGCAAATATACTCACCCTTCCCACCAAACTTAGCTATGGTATAGCCTTTGCCAGGCCAAACCAGCATATTCGTTTTTATTACCCCTTTATCTCCGGCAAATTGGATGGTTTTAAATATATGGAACAGGAAGAAGTTTTACTTTATCTTGTAAAGCCTGACTTTCAGTATTTTAAAGCTACCTATGGCATTGATCACCTCATTGTAGAGCATGCTGTACTCAAGGAAACGCCGCTTGCAGCGGACTATAAAGAACAGCTTAACAGTGCCCGGTGCCTGTTTTCAACGCAAGAATACTCCATTTATAAAATCTGAATCAACCCTGTGCAACAAAATAACCTATACAGCAAGCTGCTGGCCGATATATTTTCCTATGGGTTTTTAGACAGCCTGACCAGGCTTATTGGTTTTTTAATGCTGCCTGTATTAACCAGGATCTTCTCAATGCAGGAATATGGCGTTATTGACCTGATTGCAGCATTTTCTGCCTTTCTTATGATTTTTAGTACATTAGGCATACAAAGCTCCCTGGCAAGATATTACGATTCTTCCGGTGATGAATATAGAAATCAACAGTTATTCAGCTCATTAGTCATTTTTAATTTGTTGTCATCCACGCTTGTTCTGGCATTGGTTTTCCTCTTCAGTAAACCCATATCCCTTGCCATTGCAAATGGTGAGGATTATTCTGTTTTTATCAGGTTGGGCGCTATGGCTGCGTTCTTTAACAGCCTTAGCAATGTCCCGCTGATGCTGCTAAGAAGAAGAAGAAAAATAAAGCAGTTCGGTATGGTCAAAATCACCATCAGTATTTTATATGCCGGGCTTACCCTACTGCTCGTTTTGGTTTTTGACTTTGGCTTAAAAGGTGTATTCCTTGCCCAGGCTCTTGCTTTTTTTATGGGTTTCATCATAAGCTTGCTGGTAACGTACCCATTCTTCAACCAACGGTTTGATAGATCAGATATAAGAAAAAGCCTGAAATTTGCATTACCCATGTTTCCATCCTACTTTGTGACCTGGGCCAATAATCAATTCAACCGGTTTATCATCATTAGCCTTCTGAATGCTTCATTGCTGGGATTATTCAGTGCTGCTTTCAGAATTTCTTCAATCATCCAGATTCTCACCCAGGTTTTTCGCAAAGCCTGGCTCCCATTCTCTATGGAAATTATCAACGAAAAATCCCGAGGTACGATAATCAATGGCTTAATGAAGTACTATCTGACATTCTTTCTATTGCTCAGCATGTGTTTTTCCATGATTGCACCCGAGATTGTTGATCTTATGTTACCCCATAAATATCAATCGGCCTATTTATTCGTACCCTGGCTGACCGGTGCATTTATCATACATAATTCAGGAAATATACTGAATATGGGCTCCATTATTAAAGAAAAAACTGCTATAAATTCCATCGCAGCCTGGAGTGGTTTTGCCCTCAATGTCCTCTTATGCGTGCTCATCATTAAGCCCTTTGGTATCATTGGCGCTGCTATAGGCCTGTTTGCAGCCAACCTGCTTTCGAATATCATCTTGTTGTGGAAAACGGAAAGAATGAGTGAAATCTCTTTTAGTAAAATATACCTGCTCATGCTTTTAATACTGTATATCATAAGTAGCTTTGGATTGATATTGCTTACAAAATATATAACATCCCTTTATTTTTCCTTGCTTTTGAGATTTATGGTTGTATTGGGCATGGGTATGCTTATTGACAGGATATTGTGGAAAAATGTGATAAAACATGCCTTTTCCAAGGCTTTCAGAGAGCTTAAACCGGTAATATTCCGTTGGAGAAGAAAAAAGGCTGAAAAAAATGGTTCTATCGAATAAGCCCCTCCGTTTGGTCCCAGTGTATTTTTCAATATTCCCGTATGATTGACAATAAAACACAAAACCATTGGCATACGGCAATTGTTATTGATTCGCTTAAACCAGGCGGATCGGAACGTGTGGCCTCGGCCATGGCCAATTTTTGGGTGAGGAAATCCAGACCGGTCACCCTCATTACGCTTAAAAATAAGGATTCATTTTATGCCCTGGATGAAAGGATTCAGTTCAAGGCCCTGGATATCTCCCGCAAATCAAATCATTATGCTAAAGGTATTATGCATACCTGCAAACGCATCAAAATCCTGGTTCAATATTTAAAGCAAACCAAGCCTGATGTTGCGATCAGTTTTTTCAATGATATTAATGTATTATGCATTGTAGCCGGTCGAATAACAGGCATACCTGTGATCATTACAGAAAGAAGCCATCCCGGGAAAAAACAGATACCGCTGCGGTGGCGCATAGCTTCAAAGATTTTTTATCGCCTGGCTCAAAAACTGGTCGTACAAACAACAGGGGCAGAAGCTTATTACAAGCATTACCGGGTTCATACCGCAATCATTCCCAATCCTTTAACAAAACAAATACCTTTGGATTCATCCTTAAAGGATAATGTGATACTTGGAGCGGGACGGCTGATACCACTTAAGGGTTTTAATCTCTTAATCCGTGCTTTCGCTAATTCAGGCCTATATCCCGGTTGGAAGCTGGTGATCCTGGGTGACGGACCCGAAAGGGAAAAATTGGAATCGCTGATTGAAAAACTTGGGCTCACGGAGCACGTATCCCTGCCCGGTATGATAAAGCATGTGGAAAAGTATTATCAAATGGCTTCCATTTTTGTCCTGAGTTCAAAATATGAAGGTTTCCCCAATGTGCTGGCCGAAGCAATGGGAGCAGGATTGGCGTGTATCAGTTTTGATTGTGAGTTCGGACCCGCCGAGATGATCCTTCATAATCAAAATGGAATGCTCATCAATTCCGGTGATATTGAGTCGTTACGCAATGCCCTGCTTGAACTGGCAAATGATAAAGCCAAAAGAGCAAGGTTAGGTAACAGGGCCAGAAAAGATATTCATGAAAAATACGCTGCAGATCGTATCATGGAGCAATGGGATCAACTACTCCGAGAAGTAACATAATCTGCAATATCCGCAAAACAAATGCAGGGCTTTTCGAAAATAGTTCATATACAATAAAAACGGAATATGGACGATAAACGTGGGCAACATTAAAATCCCCTGACTGACGATACTGTTTCAGATGACCTATGTTTTTTATACCAATGATGATTTTGTTCATAACCGGCACAGCGGAGGAGTCAGGCGGTTTAAGGAATTGATCTACGGGCTTCTGGAAACGGGTGAGCGCATTCATTTGTTTATTCCCCCGGCTGCAGATATTCCTGATTACCCCAACCTGAAACGTTATCCGTTAAAGCGAAAAGATAGCAGGATCCTTCCCAACGGTTTGCTGAATCTTGTCTGTAATTACAGGAAAATGAGATCCATCCGGGAAATTCCTGCTGACCGAGTGGTGTTTATATCTATTCCCTATGCTATTCAGGGCATTTTAGCAGGGATCCGCAACTTTACTTTGATTGCCCGGGAAGATTTTATCGCTTATCGCAAGCTAAGATATGAGCAATCCCGATTACCCCGCTTCTGGAGGTCATTGATAATTTGGATATTGCAGCGGATAGAAGGCCATGCATTAAAGCACGCTGACCGGATCATCATGCAGTGTGACTGTGATAAAAACAATACATTGAAGCGTCATGAAAAAATCAAAAAGCAGTTAGAACCCAGGATCCATATATTGCAGAATAATGTCAATCCTGCCTGGATAGAGGCCGAAGCACCTGAGGAACTGCCGGGGAATGCAAGCCATGCAGCACCTTATGACCTTGCATTTATTGGAACTATAAATCACCGGAGAAAAGGATTGCATTTGCTGTTGGATGCAGCAAAAGAACTTATTAACCAGGGCTATTTAATTAAACTGCATATAATGGGCGATGGAAAACTGCGTAAATTCTACCAAAATGCCTATGCTGATTATCCGGATATTATTTTTCATGGCTATGTTGAACATCCTATGGCTATACTTGCAAATATGGACATTCTGGTTGTTCCTTCCTTATCCGATTCATTTCCCAATACCATCATGGAAGCACTCTTCCTGGAAATACCCGTGCTGGGCACCCGAATAGGCGGAATACCGGAAATGCTGGTATATGACGAATTGCTGGCAGAACCTGAAAACAAGGCCATTTTTCATAAGATAGCAGACACCATAGATCAAAACAAGTGGCAATCCCTACGCGATCTTGCCAAAAAACGAAAGCAAGCGCTTAACTTTGACTGGGTTGCAAAGATGAGCCAATTGATCTGACAGGGTTATACCTGTAACAAACATCAATTTGTAAGCATTTCATACGATCGCAATCATGAAGGCATTAAATATCATAGGAGCCAGGCCTCAAATAATAAAGGCAGCAGCAATCCACCGAGCCATAAAGAACCATTATCATCAATCTCTCCAGGAGGTTATTGTACATACGGGTCAGCATTACGACCACAGCATGTCACAGATCTTTATGAAGGAACTGGGTATACCTGAACCGGATTATAATCTGGGAGTGGGTTCGGCACAACATGGCGTGCAAACAGCTAAAATGATTGAAAGGTTGGAACCTGTTCTGATAAAAGAAAATCCGGAATATATCATTCTTTACGGCGATACCAATTCTACTTTGGCTGGCGCCGTTGCTGCATCTAAACTTCATATACCCATTGTACATATAGAAGCAGGCTTGCGATCATTCAACCGGAAAATGCCTGAAGAAATCAACCGGGTGGTTTGCGATCACCTCTCTACCCTTTTGTTTGTGCCTTCGTGGCAGGGATATCAAAATCTTGTCAGAGAAGGATTCAGCCCCCATCATTCCCCGCCCCATAATGCGGATCTTCCGGGAATTTACCATTGTGGTGATGTGATGTATGACAATTCATTACATTTTTCTGAACTGGCCAAAACAAGATCCAATATCCTGATGCAATATAATTTGCAGGAAGAACAGTATGTTCTGGCAACTTTACACAGGGATCACAATACGGATATTCCCAAAAACCTCACCTCTATTTTTAAGGCATTTCTTGTAATTGCAGAAAAATATAAAATTATCTTACCGTTACACCCCAGGACTAAAAGGAAACTATCTTCAGATCTGCACAAGGATTTGTTGAACCGGATTGAAAAATCGCCTTATCTGATCATTACAGAACCGATTTCTTTTCTCGATATGATAAAACTTGAAAGTCATGCCCGGATGATAATTACTGATTCAGGTGGTGTGCAAAAAGAATCCTATTTCTTCAATAAACCCTGCATGATACTCCGGGGAGAAACCGAATGGACTGAAATTCTGGAAACCGGCAATGCCGTCCTTGTTTCTGCAGACCATAAGAACATTATACAAATATTTTATAAATTCCTGAATTTCAACAAAACAGATTTTCCTCAGATTTTTGGTGACGGTCATGCTGCAGAACATATGTGCAAAACGATGATCAATAATAAGTAACCAGATATGGTACCCTCCGTCTTAAAAAACATGAACCCCAACCGCCTCGGGCAATATAATCTAAAAATTGTCAATATTGTATTATTGATGGCGTTTTTTTTGTTTCTGGAATATATCTATAAATCTTTTGTTTCCTACCATCTTCCCCATCTCGATTATACATACGATTTTCATCTGGTCAAATATATAGAAACCAAGATACTCTTTGTTCTTGCGCTTTTATTAAGTTATCATATCCCAGGCAATAAGGGATTTTTATATTTTATAAGCCTCGTGGTGACTGCCCTTATGCTGATCCCCAATCTTATCATCTATGAATTTGCTGCAGATCAGCGTTTGATCCCTTATTTGATCCTGTTCTTTTTGCTTGCCTTATGGCTGGTTAGTCGTTGGCAAAAAGGATTCATCATCCGTATTTATCCCATCCCGGAAAGATATAAAATTTTGATTTTATTATTGCTTGTTTCCTTTTTGTTAATTCCTTTTGCAGTGGATTTCGGATTCAAATTAAACTGGCGTGTGCTCTCCTTACAGGAAATATATGAAGTACGCGATCAATTTAAAGAAACGTTAACCGTATGGACGGCCTATACCTATTCCCCTGTGGGTAAGGTATTGATACCTGTTCTACTGATATATTCCTTATCAAAAAAAAGATATATGCTTGTGGCATTTGCTTTGATCGCCTTTTTCTACATATACATGATTGGTGCCCATAAAATGTTGTTTTTTGGTCTTTTTTTAATTCTTGCTTTGTACCCGTTAAAAAAATATCATCTTCAGGTTACTGCATTCCTTGGATTATTCTTAGCATTGCTTTTCATAGGCTATTGTATCTATATTTGCTTTGATTCCACTTACCTTGAAAGTACCTTATCCCGCAGATTTTTGTTTACTCCTGCCTTACTTAATTATTATTATTTTGACTTTTTTGAAAACAATCATTTATTCCTCTCTCACACTGTGTTAAGTCATATTTTTGAATACCCTTACGATTTGGAACCGGCCTATAAGATAGGGGAAGTATACCGGAATGATGCTGATCAAAGTTGCAACAATGGTTTCCTGAGTACAGGCTATATGAATTTTGGAATAGCAGGTGCCATGGTGAACATCATTTTTTTAGCGCTTGTTTTTAAGTTCATTGATGATATGAAGATTCATCCAGCCTTTTCCGGTATTTTTTTCATTATGTTTTATACCCTTTTAAGTAGTGCGCTTACTACAACGCTCCTGACACACGGATTTTTTCTGCTGATCGTGATAAGTTATTTCTTTTTGATGGACACCCGGAATGGATGATGATTTGATCGCTAACATTAAAGTGCAATGCGATTGGATAAAGCGTATCTGTCCGTAAAGTCAGATACGCTTTACAGAGTCATACAGTTACAGGTCATTTGAACCGCTTTTTTCACATGAAGATTATTATAATGGGTAATCCGGCAGAACCTCATATCATTAAATGGGTTAATGCGCTGGTCAGCAAAGATATACAGATCTTGCTGTTTAGTTTAAATCCTGCTGCAAGGAACAATTATCTCAACATGGAGAATTTACAATTTGCAGATTGTGGCTTTAGCCCGGGTTTGATCATGAGTAAAGCCGGAAATGTTTTAAAAACCAGGTATATTCGAGCATTACCGCTTTTAAGGAAGTCGATCAGGCAATTTCAGCCGGATATACTCCATGCGCATTATGCCTCAGGTTATGGTTTTCTTGGGTTGCTCAGCGGTTTTCATCCCTTTCTGGTGTCAGCATGGGGGAGTGATGTGCTGAGATTTCCCAACATTTCATTTCTTCACCGGAAGATGATTCGGCATGTGCTTAAAAAAGCCGATATACTGCTTTCCACCAGTCATTATATGGCCGGTGTTATCCGGCAGCTTTCAGACAGGAAACCTCTGGTTATTCCTTTTGGAATAGATCCTGATGTTTTTTCCAACAATTCCCCTTCTCGATCAGATCATCAACCGCTGGTCATAGGAACCATCAAGAATTTGAAACCGCTTTACGGTATAGACACATTGATTCAAGCCTTTGCAAAGGTAGTTCAAAGCTTAAGCCGACATAATATCCAACTGATGATCATTGGTGAAGGTCATGAACGTAAAAGATTAGAAAAACTAACGCAAAATCTGCATATTATGGATAAAGTCCGGTTTGTAGGTTTTGTACCCTATGCTGAGGTAGCCAATTACCACAATCAACTGGATATTTTTGTCACCTTATCGGTGTCAGAAAGTTTTGGGGTATCCGTATTAGAAGCTTCAGCTTGTGAGCGTCCGGTGGTGGTTTCTGATGCAGGCGGGTTGAAAGAAGTGGTTCAGCCTGGTATTACCGGTTTTATGGTACCTGCCGGCAATGTATCCCGGGCTGCCCAGGCACTGGAGAAACTTATTTCAGATCCCCTGCTAAGGAAAAGAATGGGGAAAAGAGGCCGGAGCTTTGTAATGACAAATTACGCACTCAATACCCATGTAGAAAGCATGGTAGAGGTTTATAAAACTGCATGTTCGCATGATCAGACATAAACAAATAGAATGGGTATATTACCACGGAGCCCTGGTTCCTGACGCTCCACCTCATAAAGACATCAATCTCACCGCTTGCGATCAGAAAAAACTCTTAAGACTGTCCGGGGCATATTTGCTCAGATATACCAAAAATTGGGATACCGAAAAACAAACGGCATTTTGGTATATAATCAAAGACCGGTTCACCGGTATGGATGAATTCAGCAGAAATACCCGGAATAAGATCAAAAGGGGATTAAAGCACAATCTGGTGCGCAGGGCCGAACTTTTTGAAATGCATGAGGAAGGGTATGCGGTGTACCGGAAAGCCTTTGACCGGTATCATACCCACATGAAACCCATGACTGAAAAGCAATTCAGAGCCCGATACAGAGAAAAAACAACGGAATCATATGAATATTGGGCTGTCATCAATGGCATTTCCCAAAAGATGGTCGGTTTTGCAGAGGTACATATAATGGATCAGTCGGCCCACTTGAATATGATCAAATTTCATCCCGATTATCTGAAAAGTTATACCAGCTATGGCTTATTTTATGAACTCCTCAATCATTACCTGCTGGAAAGAAAATTAAGTTATCTCAGCAATTACACAAGAAATGTAAGTCATGATACCAACATACAAAATTTTTTGCTGGAAAAATTCCGGTTCAGAAAAGCTTATTGCACCCTGATCATCCGTTATCGTCCAACAATTTCTTTTATTATAGCCATTGGTTTCCCGTTTCGAAAAATTATACGCAATATACCGTTTGCAGTCTTTCAGAAACTATCTGCATTATTGCTGCAGGAGGAATACAGAAAACATTCGTTAATCCAATGATTGACCGAAGACATAGTTGGGTTAGATGGGCAAGAAGATATCAGAAATGCTCCAAACATTTGGCATTATTAGATTATCCATTTCAAAGATATCTGTATGCTAAAACAAATGATATAATCCCGGCTGTTTTTGTGGTAGGTACACCAAGGAGTGGTACTACGCTGGCTTATCAGACGCTCCATACCGGTTTAAAAAGCTTTTACCTCACCAATTTATGGAATATGCTTTATGCCACACCTGCTTTTGGTGGCATGATTTCTTCGTCTTTATGCAGGAATCATTCATCCCATTTTAGCTCCTGTAAAGGATTAGTTGGGGGTGTATGTGGAGAAGCTGAGGGCATGAGATTTTGGGAACACTGGACAGGCCAAAGTTTAAAAGAAGAACCCCAAGCCCTGGATCCACGGAATACCCAAAAGATTGCCCGGATCATCACTTCCCTGGGCAAACACGCAATACCTTTTATATCAGGATATCTTGGTCATGCCTTTAGCATGCAGCACCTGAGAACTTTTTTCCCTGGAGCCTTGTTTGTCCACGTTACCCGTGCCTTAACACCCAATGCCTGTTCTGTATTCACGAGCTCTCCCCATGAGTGGTTTTCTGTTTTGCCTAAAGCATTGAAAGACACAAACACACCTGATCGTAAGCAAATGATCTGCAGGCAATTGTTAAGCATACACCGTACAATATTAGAAAACAGCTATAACGAAGATACCTTTATCATGCCCTATGAGGATTTATGCAAAAATCCAGGAGAAATGATACAACAATTCATTCACTTTGTATCGCAAAAAAAAAGCTTTCAGCTACAACCCCAATTTCAAAAATTGCCCGACAAGTTTCACATATCAACACCCCCTAAAAATGCATTATATTCGGAATTTAACGTATATATGTCCGAAGCAGTGAAACGACAAGATCATTACATAAATTTTTTCCAAAATCTCCTGTAGCGATCACAATATATTGTTTTAACAGAACAACCCTGTCGGATATTCATCATACAGGGTAAACCAATAATCTGATCCTGTGATATCCATCATTACACCGGCCTACAATGCTTCGGTCTACATTTCGGAAACCATTGAATCGGTATTAGCTCAAACCTATACCAACTGGGAAATGTGGGTCATCGATGATCATTCGTTGGATGAAACTCCACAAATTGTTCAGTTTTACAGCAATGAAGATTCCCGCATCAGGTTCATTCGCCTCAATCAAAACGTTGGCCCTGCGGAAGCCCGGAACGTTGGACTTAGAAATGCCAAAGGGCAATATATAAGCTTTTTGGACTCAGATGATCTTTGGCATCCCCAAAAACTGGAACGCCAAATAAATTTCATCAGGCATCATGGATATGCCTTTATCTTTTCCAACTATCAGCGCATTAAAGGTAAAAAAGGTAAGCCCCTGAATGTTATTAACGTACCAGAAAGTATCGGTTACAGCGGATTTCTGAAAAATACCATCATCGGAACCCTTACGGTAATGATCGACAGAGAAAAAACGGGATATTTTGAAATGCCTGATGTACGATCGAGCCATGATATGGCGTTATGGTGCGATATACTCAAAAGGGGATATAAAGCTTACGGTATAAGGGAAACGCTAGCTTATTACCGGGTCGTTTCAGGTTCCAACACAGCAAAAAAAATCAAAGCTGCGATGGATGTCTGGAGGATTTATCGAAAAATTGAAGGTATAGGTTTTTTCCCGAGTCTGATTAATTTCATCTTCTATGCCTGCAATGCTACACGCAAAAGGATCTATTAAAGGCTGAAATGCGATGCCTTCTTAAACGCAACAACTAATGAATCAATGGATGTTTTCTGTACCGTCTTATCTTACGGTAATTATTATATTTGACACTGTAAACTAATGCTATCGGGGCTTGAAACGAACCTTTGATTTGATATTTTCCCTGTTTGGGTTGCTTGCGCTATTTCCGCTTTTCATCATCATTGCCATCATGATCAAGTTGGATTCAAGCGGAGGAATCATTTATAGAAGCCGGCGCACAGGAAAAAATAAAAAGATATTTTTGATCTATAAATTTCGCACCATGTACCCCCATGCTGATCATATCAGCATAACCACAGGGGACCGGGACCCCAGGATCACCCGCTTCGGGTATTTTTTAAGAAAACACAAACTGGATGAATTGCCCCAGTTATTCAACATTTTAAAAGGGGATATGAGTTTCGTTGGCCCCAGACCGGATGTGCCTTATTATAGCGAGTACTACACCCGGTATATGCCGGCGTATTTTTCCATAAAACCGGGTATGACCAGCTATGCATCTATCTATTTTGCAGATGAAAGCCAAATATATGAGGGAATGGAAGACCCGGTTAAGGAATATGTGGTGCATACAATTCCGAAAAAAGTGGAGCTGGATAAAGCTTATATCAACAATCCGGGAATACGGACCGATCTTGTCATTATGGCTAAAACACTGAAAAAAATTTTAGCAATCAAGCATCAAACGATATGATCCTGCATGAACCGTCATACAGGTTATAATACCGGTTAAAAAGGACAGCTTATGAAAAAGATCTGGTTATCACCTCCCCACATGTCGGGAAAGGAATTAGGATACATACAAGAAGCATTTGATGATAATTGGATTGCGCCTTTGGGCAAAAATGTAGATGAATTTGAACATGCCATTAAAAAATATTTAAACATACCCTTTGCAACGGCGGTAAACAGCGGTACCGCAGCATTGCATCTGGCTCTTATTGCTTTGGGTATTGGTGAAGGCGATGAGGTTATTGTACCTACCTTTACATTTGTTGGAAGCGTTAATCCTATATTATATCAATCAGCCATACCTGTTTTTGTAGATAGTGAACAGGAGACATGGAACATGGATCCCGAATTGCTTGAACAGGTTATCCTTGACAGGCATAATAAAGGAAAACAACCCAAAGCCATCATTATGGTACATGTTTATGGGATGCCGGCCAAAATCCAGAAAACGCTTAAAATAGCCCGAAAATATGATATTCCTGTCATAGAGGATGCTGCGGAAGCGCTGGGAAGCAGATATAACAACAGTTTTCTGGGTACATTCGGAGATATAGGGATATTATCCTTTAACGGCAATAAAATTATTACTACCTCAGGAGGAGGGGCGTTGATATCTTCCCATAAAAGATACACCGAGCTTGCTTTATATTTAGCCACCCAGGCCAGAGAGAAAGCGCCGCACTATCAACATACACAGGTAGGATATAACTACCGGATTAGCAATATTGTGGCAGGTATCGGCCGGGGTCAGATGGAGGTGATTGAGAAAAGAGTCAGTCAGCGCAGAAACAATTTCCAGTTTTATCGTGAACAATTGAACCGGTATGATTTCATTGAATTTCTCCAGGAAGATCAATTCTCCTTCTCAAATTACTGGCTGACCAGCATACTGATAAATCATCCCATAATAACCAGGGAAACCATTCGAAAGGAACTGGAGGCACACCATATTGAATCCCGCCCCTTGTGGAAACCCATGCATTTGCAACCGGTTTTTAACAGTTTTCCAGCATATTTAAACGGTATTTCAGAACATTTATTCAATAAGGGCCTTTGTTTACCCTCCGGATCCAATCTTACTCATGAAGATAAAAACCGAATAATAAATGTGTTACATAAAATATTACAGGGTTAGTCATGTCAGATAAACAAAGTCCTGCATCCCATTTGAAAGTTTGTCAAATAACTTCTGCCCATCCTGTAAAAGATATCCGGATCTTTTATAGAGAATGCCGTTCCTTAAGGGAAGCCGGACATGAAGTTTTTTTAATGGCACAGTGCACCAAATCAGAAATGATGGATGGAGTGAAGCTGATTCCCTTACCGCCGACCAAAAGCAGATTCTTCAGGATCCTTATTTATCCCTGGATCATTCTTTTCAAAGCACTCCACAGGAAAGCAGATATTTATCATTTTCATGATCCTGAATTACTTTTTATCGGTTTGGTGCTAAAATTGTTTGGCAAAAGGGTTGTTTATGATGTACATGAAAATGTTCCCCTTCAATTTGCCACCAAATCATATCTGATAAGTCCGGTCAGATGGATTTTAAAAGAGGTTGTCAGGCATATCGAGAATACAGGAGTCCGTTTTTTTGATGGTACTGTAACGGCAACACCCGCTATCAAAAGCCGTTTCCCGGGGAAATATTCGGCAAAAATTGACGTTATCGGAAATTATGTTGATCCGGAAGATATCGAACCTGCCCCTTATAGTCAAAAAACGCATTCATTATGCTATACCGGAGTTATAAGTTACAATAAAGGCATAGATATGCTGATTAAGAGCCTTGAGGTAAACTATTTAACATTGAATCTTGCTGGTAAGTTTGAAAATGAACATGATAAACATAAGATCATAAAGATGGAGGGCTGGAAAAATGTCAACTATTATGGTTTTATTGACAGAGAGCAGGTTAAATCTATATACGATCAGTCGTACATGGGTATGTTGATTTTACGGCCATGGGATGCATTTCTTGATGCCATGCCCAATAAACTATTTGAATACATGGCAGCAGGAATACCTATTGTAGCTTCTGATTTTCCTTTATGGAAAAGAATTATTGAGGGCCATAATTGCGGGATATGTGTCAACCCACTGAATTTGCATGAAATAACCAAAGCAATCTCCATACTGATCAATAACAGATCCCTTGCAAGAAAGATGGGGCAAAACGGAAGAGATATGGTCCTGAAAAAATATAACTGGCAAAAAGAAAAAATAAAACTTTTTGAAATTTACAGAAAAATAGGCTACTGATGATCTGTTTCTCTTTCCTGTTAGCCTTATTTTCCGCCTATTTACCCTGTATTATTCATGCAGGCTAAGGCACTAAAGTATTATAATATGGATGGAAAAGTTACGGTGATTATCCCGTGCCGGAATGAATATTCCTTCATTCAAAGATGTATTAACTCGCTGATAAACAATGATTATCCTGACAAGGAGATTATTGTTGTCGATGGCATGAGCGATGACGGCACCCGCGACATAATTGCCGAATATCAGGAAAAGCATGATATGATCAGGCTTCTGATAAATCCCAAAGAAATCACTCCGGTAGCGCTTAATATAGGCTTGGATGCTGCAGAAGGGGATTATATCATGATTGCCGGTGCACATTCCTGGTTCCCGGAAAATTATATATCCCGTATGGTAAAAGAGGTGAATCAACTGCCGGATGCTTGCGGAGTGGGAGGGGCCATAGTAACCCGGGCAGGAGATACAAAAGTTTCTTATTCCATAGTAAAGGTCATGTCGGATATTTTTGGCGTAGGCAATTCAATGTTCCGACTGGGAACCCGGAACCCCATTCGTGTAGATACCATTCCTTATGGATTGTATAAAAAAGAAACATTTGAAAAGGTAGGGAAATATGATGAACGGCTTGTTCGAAATCAGGATATCGAATTTGCAAAAAGAATCTGGAAACAAGGGGGTAAATTATATTTGGTGCCTGATGTGGTTTGTTATTATCAATTCAAAGGCAATTTCAGGTATCTGGCCAGGTCAAATTTCAAAAACGGATACTGGAATATTCTGACGCTATATATCACTGGCAGAGTCTCATCATTAAGCATCAGGCATTTCATACCGCTTATATTTATCATGGCTTTGCTGGTTCCTTTACTGCTTTCGCTTTTCATCCAGTGCCAATGCCTTTATCTGAGCCTTGTCATTTTTCTTATTTATCTGGCTGTTATGTTGATTAAAAGCATTCAACTCAATAACAATCAAACGCAATTGTTTTCTATTTTTTGGAGTTTTATGGTTTTGCACTTTTCTTATGGTTTTGGCTCCTTTCTGGCCCTTTTCAAGTTGAACAGGCTTATACATTCCTAATCATCCATCCTTGCATTCTTTCCTGAAACAAGACAAATCCTTTCGTTTCGGTTCCTTCTTTAAAAGTACGCTGATTCTTATTTCGGGAACTGCAGCCAGCCAGATCATTGCCCTGTTGTTCCAGATTGTATTGAGGCGATTGTTCAGCCCCGAGCTATTCGGCGCATTTGCCTTATATTTAAGTATTTTTAGCATTTTGGCTGTGATTTCCTCATTGAAATATGAAATGGCTATTGTGATACCCGATAAGATGCACCATGCCTTTCATCTTTGCTTGCTTTGCTTTCTGTTAAGTTTTTTGTATTGCTCTCTGCTGTTCATTATATTTCTGTTGTTTAAGAATGCGTTGTCCGAATTGTTGAGCCTGAACCTCCAATATAGCCATTGGTTGTTGTTGCTTCCTTTTTCACTTTTGTTTTTTGGATTCTACCAGGCTGTCAATTTTTGGTTGATACGTATGAAATCTTTCGGATATGCTTCGGTTAACAAGATAGTCCGGAGAACCAGTGAGGGCACTGGTCAGTCTTCAGCCGGATTATGGGGCTTAGAAAGCGGATTGCCATGGGGGCATCTCCTTGGAAATATATCGTTTAACCTTACAGGCATTTATCAACTTCGCCGAACCGGTTTTTTCTCATATGCCTTTGACTTTTCTGTATTAAAGGATATGATAAGCCGTTTTAGCAATTTCCCCAAATATCAGGCCTCATCTCATCTGCTTAATATGTTAAGCCTGATGCTGCCGGTTGTGATTGTGAATATATTATATTCCCAGGAAATAACCGGTTACTTAGATCTTACCCGGCAGGTCATGGCTATACCCCTTGCCCTGATTTCAACTTCCGTATCGCAGGTGCTTATACAGGATGTTTCTGAAAAAAAGCATCAAGGGTTATCCATTAAAAAGCGCATTGCAAATACTTTGCTGACATTAATAACCCTTACCTTACCCGGAATCTTCATTATCTTAATGTGGGGAGAGGGATTATTTTCATTTGTTTTTGGTTCTCAATGGTCGCTATCAGGAAAAATCGCCCAAATACTGGTTTTTGCCTATGCGATAAAATTTATCGTCAGCCCTTTGTCCGCTGTCTTAACAGCTTTGGAAAAACTCAAAACACTGGCCATTTGGCGAACCACCTATTTTATCGCCATCCTTTGCCTTTTCCTTTTGCAAGATACAGATATGTTCCTGTTTTTCAAAATTTATATGGCCATTGAAATTGTTTTTTACGGCATTTATTTGGTTTTAATCTGGCGGGGCACATTGACATATGATCGATCCTTAAAATAAGATGAGCTTAAAACACAAAAAAACTTCACATTCAACAGGATACACACATTTATTGTTTATACAGGCTCCTTCGTTGGCTTTAGCTCGACGTATTCATATACAGGTTCGCGTTGCCGCCTCGTAGAAGATATACCGGAGACTTTACCAGCAAACCTAAAATAAAAAAGTGAAACAAACATTTTTCCCGACAACTCTTAATAACCTGATTAACCGTTTAAATGATATCAGCTTATTTGCCATGGGCTTTTTAATACCTTTTAACAGCCTTTT
>CAYYLT010000007.1:0-26741 GCA_964472385.1 uncultured Bacteroidales bacterium | reverse complement strand
AGCAGGAACCCCCGAATCCCTCTGAAACGGCCATCTTTCGCGGCAAAAGTTTCCACCAATACCGGGGTATCATCTTCTGATTGATCATCATAAACGATGATCTCAATATGTGCGTAAGTCTGATGAAACAAAGCTTCAAGCAGGACAGGAAGATTTTGTGCCTCGTTCCGGGCTGGTATTAATATGGAGACCAGCGGTTCGGAGGACAATGGCTGATCATTCAAATAGGGCTTGGAAAAAAAATTCAGCAAAACAACTGCCAAGCGCATAAACGCAAAAATTATGATCACCAAAGATATCCATTCAAGTGCCATAGATTTAAGCTTTCTGTTGTGCAATCATTTCCTGCATAAAGGCATTAAAAGTGTTTTCCAGTTCCTCCAACCGGATATTTCCGTCTGGAATGTATTCCTTCAATCCAAAAGTCAGCGTAGGCTTGGGACGAGAGAAATAATCCACCAGGGTACATTGCATAATGATCTGTACGTCCTTCTCAAAGCCTTTAAGAATCGTAACTATTCCGGGCTCAAATTTCACAGGGAAATCAAACATGGAATGGATCGCTCCCTGTGGATAGATATTCACAAGATTGGCTGAATCTGAAAGCAGCGCACGGGTATACCTGAGCGTCTCAGAAATGGAAGGTGCATGCTGTCTTATGGAAAAAGCCCCTGCTTTATTCAGGAACATCCGGGATTTGAGCTGCTGCTCAAGCATCATAACATGGAACTTTCGGTGAAAAATTCGATCATTGATATAATTGGAGAAAAAGCCGTCCCACCAGCTAAAATGATTGCCGATCAAAAGGATGGGCTTACCCTGATCAACAACTTCGTTATGGAGGATAATGTTGTGAAAATGCAGTTTCAACATTACCCGTGTGTACAACCGGAAAAATTGGACATACACCCAATAATGCCTGGCTTTAATCATATTGTTGTTTGGTTTGATATAGTTTCCACCATGGTGTTGCAGGGGAATCATGATGTTCGTAATGATAGCCAAAGAAATAGCAGGACAACATTGCCCATAAGTGATTTTTTCTTTGCGTTCGCGAATTAAACGGTTTCATATCCTCGCTGTGTGGAAGTTTATGGGGTATATAAACACCAAAATAAAACATCTGGAAAGTTCCCAGAAATGCCGGTAAGATCCAGAAAAGCAAAAGCGATGTTTCGTTAAACCAAATGAGCAAAACATTAAATGCTGCAGCCATGATCAAAATCTGCAATACCGTTAAATATCTGTACATAAAAACCATCCACCAACGCCAGAAATGTTGTGATCCGACCAGGAAATCGGGATCTTCGGGTTTCGCAGGATACTGATGATGCTTCCAGTGATTCCGGGTGAGCCGTTTGTAGGATAGTCCGGCAAAAAGGAAAGCAGCAATCCACCCTACTACATCATTGATCCATACTTTTTTTGCCACAGAGCGATGAATGGCATCGTGTCCTGTGATAAAAAGCCCCGTAAACAGGTATCCCTGTAGGATGATATGCAGGTAGGTGAAGGGTGAAGCTGGATCAGGTTCCACAAATACCAGGGTATAGATTAAATGTCCCAACCAGGTTACAATAATCGCTATAGCAAGAAACAGTCCCATAATGTATTAATTTTAAATAAAATGCTAACCTGTATTATTCATAAAAAATGAAAAAAGATTTATAAACGAAAGAATATTAGTGCTTTAATTATTATACGCCAATTTTCTTTTATTTTTATGCATTCAAATGTTGTCAGGCTTTTCTGTTGTACATGAGATGATCCCATCGATGTTGGTTAATACCTGAAATTAAAGTGTGATACTCAAAACGCCAAAAAATATGATCAGAAACACGTATAAATATGATGCAACCGGATTGTCAGTTTTGATCCTTGCAATATGCAAAAGACCAGCAAAAAGAAAAGCAATGACAAGCCATGCAACATAATTCTGGATTGGTGGCTTTGTGCCGTACCAATTCCACATATCCAAAATAATGGCAACCGGTTCCATGAATACATCCATGAATACCATCAAAAATGCCGCAACAAGCAATTTGGGCAAAGTTTTTTTTAATATTTTTGCAGCAATTATGTAACTGCAATAGATCAGCATAAGCCAGTTAACAGCAATAATCAAGGGAACTTCCCATAATTTGGGTCCCAAAACCGGACCATAAGCATAGGTTCCAAATATACTGCCCGTTTGAACGCCCAGTACCTCAACAAAAAAACCCCCTGCAGCTATGATCATTATTGCAATGATAAACCTGTAGCTCCAATCATTGTGGAAAACAAACAAAACCAATGCACTTAGCAACAGGGTATAGGGTGTCAACTGAACATACAGTCCTCTAAGGGCAGGTATGCTGATACCGGTCATACCTACCAGGTAGATCACAAATAAAAAACCGCGGACAGTCCATTTGATCTTATGCTTTATATCATTCATTCTGCTGCAATTTGATCCGCAACGATCTTTGCAGATGCCAGACAAAGCGGTATACCCCCTCCGGGATGCACACTTCCCCCTGTAAAATAAAGATTACGGCATCTGCGGCTAAAATTCGGATGACGGCTAAAAGCGGCATACCTGCCGTTAGAACTGTTACCGTATAGAGATCCGTTCCACGAAGATGTATGGCTTTCAATATCCGTAGGATACATAATCACCTCATGATCAATATATTTTTCTATATTTATATACAATATCCTTTTGATTTTTTGGGTAATATATCGCTTTACCTTTTGGGCTAAAGCAATCCAGTCCTGGCCAACATGCTCAGGTGCATTGACCATCACATACCAGTTTTCACAATCTGCCGGAGCATCACCGGGAATAAATTTTGAGCCTATAAATATATATACGGTAGGATCATCACAAATCGATTTATGATGAAAAAGATAGTCAAATTCCTTTAAATAATTCCCGGAAAACAGGATATTATGAAGCTTTAATTCGGGAAATACCTGCTTGATCTCCCAGAAAAAAATAAGCGCTGAAGAGGACTTTTCTGGTTTCAGCACCTTTTTGAGCATCCCGGAATCTCGCAATAAATGGGAATAAAAATAATTTATATCAACATCGCTGACAATATGATCAAAATGATATGTATCGTGGTGGGTATGCAAAGCGTTGATTTGCTTTCCATGCGCCTCCAATTGCTTTACCGGTGTATTGAAAAGAAAGGTCACACCCAATTCTTTCCCCAGTTTATAAAGGGCCCTCACAATAGAATACATTCCACGATCCGGAAAATGAAGGCCCATATTGTGTTCGAGGTGTGCAATAATATTCAGGGTTCCGGGCGCTTTATAAGGGTTAGAACCATTATAGGTGGCATACCGGTCGAAAAGCTGCACAACCTTTTGGCTATTAAAAATACGCTGGTTAACCTGGTGCATGGTTCTGAAAGCATCAAGTCTGGGAAAATTGAACAATGCTTTCAGACTGGCTCTTTTAAATACATTTTTGGGATCGTGCATGGAATTGAACACAAAAAGATCCGCAGTCAATTCATAGATGGTCCGGCTTTTATTCAGGAACCTGCGGACATTATCCCGCGGTTCTCCGGTTTTTTCATGAACCTCTCTGATAAAATGCTCAGAATCTGAATAGGCATCGATAACTGTTCCTTCCTCATAAAAATAACGGCAACTCTGACTTAATGAAGAATAGGAAAAGTACCGGGAGGGATCTTTACCCGCCAGAGCAAACAGATCATTCACCAATTCAGGCATTGTGAAAACCGTAGGACCCGTATCAAAACGATAACCACTGGTTTTTAATTCACTGATCTTACCTCCGGGTTGATCATTTTTTTCAAAAACTACAATATCATATCCTTTAATTTTCAGACGAATAGCACATGCCAGCCCGCCAATACCTGAACCAATAATGCCAATGGTCTGTTTCATAGTAAAAAAAAAATTTTGTATCTTACTTGCAGTATGTTTTATTTTTGTTCAAAAAAATAAAACAAAAGTTAAACAAACCCGCTAAAATATTGTTCTAAGACGAAAATACACAAATATTTTGGAATAGAACGCAACCGGTAGAATTTATTCTTTTTTTTTAAAACGAAAATGAGCAAGAAAGTACTTATCATCGGATCAGGATTGGGGGGACTGACAACGGCCCTGCGGCTGTCAAAGGACGGCTATGAGGTAGAAATTGTCGAAAAGTTCCATCAAGCAGGAGGCAGGCTAAACCAGTTAGAAAAGCAGGGATTTACCTTTGACCTGGCCCCTACCTTTTTCAGCATGAGCTATGAATTCAAAGAGTTTGTGGAATACTGCCAGATCGATATGCCCTTTGAATTTGTGGAGCTGGATCCTTTATACCAGGTGAACTTCGAAGGATCTGACAAATTTTATACCATCCACAAAGATATTGAGAAGCTGGCAGAAGAGTTCCGGGATATTGAACCGGATTTTGCGCATAGGATGAACAGGTTCCTTGAAAGTGCCGGAAGGATTTATCACGATACGGAATACCGGGTGGTAAAGAAAAATTTCAAGAGCCTGCCCGATTATTTATTCCAGCTCACAAAGGTACCCATTCGAAATGCTCCCAAAATGCTGCATAGTATGTGGAGAGAAATGGAAAAGTATTTCAACTCCTATGAAGTAAAGGTAATATTTTCGCTGGTTGCTTTCTTCTTAGGTGCCACTCCTTTTGATACACCGGCCGTTTTCAGCATGCTTACCTACACCGAGCTGGTACACGATGGTTACCACAATGTGAAAGGCGGCATGTACAATATTGTCAAGGGCTTACTCAGGGAGATTCAAAAACAGGGTATTGCCATCCATTACAACAAAGAAATTGTAGATTACATAGCTCAAGATGGCAAAGCAACGGCATTTATTGATCAGAATGGACAATTATGGGAAGCTGATTTGTTTGTGGTCAATTCTGACGCCGCCTGGTTTCGCGGGAAGATATTTAACCGGAAACAATACGCAGAGACAAAACTCGACAGGAAAAAGTGGACTTTAGCGCCTTTTACGATGTACCTCGGTATTAAAGGCAAACTGGATGGGATCAACCACCACAATTATTTTCTGGGTAACAATTTCAAGGAATATGCAGGCAAGATCTTCAAAAACAGCATCAGCCTGGAAAAACCTTATTATTATTTGAATGTGCCATCGAAGCACAACCCGCTTTATGCCCCCGCAGGCCATGAAGCGCTGTTTATCCTTTGCCCGGTTCCGGATTTACGGTACAAACCTGACTGGAGCGATCGTGAGACACTGGCGGATTATATTATTCGTGATCTTGCCAAACGAATTGATTATGATATAGAAGGGAACCTGGTTACCAAAACCATTCTGGATCCCATCAACTGGAAAAATATGTTCAACCTTTATAGAGGCAGTGGTTTGGGACTTGCTCATGATCTGAACCAGGTAGGTGGCTTTCGTCCCAATAACAGAGATGAACATTATGGTAATGTCTATTATGTAGGTTCTTCAACCATACCAGGTACAGGACTGCCAATGGCAGTTATCAGTTCACGATTAGTAACCCAAAGAATCCGTCATGAGCAAAAATCTTTACACAAAAAACAACCTGCAAATCAGCAGGTTAACAACAATCAACTATAGCACATCTTTTTCGCTGGGCGTAAGGATGCTGGATAAAAACTTGCGGGATCCGGTTTTTGCCATTTATGGTTTTGTCCGTTATGCCGATGAAATTGTGGATACTTTTTTTGATTATTCACAAAAAGACCTGCTGGAAGAATTTATCAGCGATACCTATAAAGCCATTGACAGAGGGATCAGTACCAACCCCATAATTGACAGTTTTCAGATGGTTGTGAACCGATACGGGATTGAAAAAAAGCATATCGATGCTTTCCTGGAGAGTATGCGCATGGATCTATACAACCATACCTACAGCAACGAAATGGTTCAGCATTATATTTACGGGTCGGCGGAAGTGGTTGGCCTCATGTGTCTGCGCATCTTTTATCATGATGATGATCGGCAGTACGAATCGATGAAATATTATGCCCGTAAACTGGGTGAAGCTTTCCAGAAGGTAAACTTTCTCAGGGACATTCAAAGCGACTTCAATGACCGGGGAAGGACTTACTTTCAAGATATCATCAATAATGGATTTACAGAAGACGTTAAGCTAAATATCGAACGGGATATTGAAACGGATTTTAAAGAAGCCTACCGGGGCATTAAAATGTTAAACAAAAGTTCCCGTTTTGGTGTATACCTTGCTTACATTTATTATAAAAGGCTGTTTCGGAAAATTCAAAGAGCCAATCCCAATACCCTTATGAAGGACAGGATAAGAATTCCCAACAGCCATAAAATATACCTGTTGTTCCAGGCTTATGTGCGGAACTCAATGAACATTATTTGATCTATGGAAATCTTGCATTTCACATATTTGGGTTTGCTTTTGGTAACCATCTCCTTCCCCCTGATAAAAAGCTTTGAAAAAAAACTCCGTTTTTATTCTAAGCTCAAACACATCATTCCGGCAATTATTATCACTGCCATACCCTTTATTATCTGGGATATCATCTTCGAAAGTCACAAGATCTGGTCATTTAGCCCCGATCATACCCTGGGTTTATACATACTTGGTTTGCCTGTTGAAGAATGGTTGTTTTTTCTGATCATACCCTATGCCTGCTTTTTCATCTATGAAACAATGATATATTTTACCGGTGCCATCACATTCCGCTATATCCGGTATATTACCTTATTACTGGCTTTTCTTTTATTGATCATCAGCCTTTTTACCATGCACCTTACCTATACTTTCATCAGCTTTTTCCTGGCTTCCGGTTTGTTGTTTCTCATAGCTTACAGAAAAAGGATAAACAGACATCTTTCCAATTTTTTCAAAGGATACCTTGTATCCCTGGTACCTTTTTTGATCGTCAATGGGCTTTTAACAAAAATACCGGTTGTATTGTACAATAATGAGGAAAATCTAAGTTTAAGAATATACAGCATACCGGTTGAAGACATGGTATATTTGCTAAGCTTACTTTTTATCAATTTTTCGCTGTATGAAATTTTCAAACAATATGACCATAAAAGGCAATCTCAAGCTAAAGGCAGAAATCGATGAGCGATCGGGATTTTGTTTTGGTGTAGTGCGTGCAATAACCAAAGCAGAGGAGTTGCTTGAGGGGGATGATCCGGTTTATTGTGTAGGCCAGATCGTTCATAACGAAGAGGAAATTAGCAGACTAAGCAAAAAGGGACTTATTACAATCCGACATAACGAACTGAAGGATTTATCGCATAAGAATATCCTTTTCAGGGCCCATGGGGAGACACCTGGCAGTTATCATTCAGCCCGTTCGCATGAAAACCGGGTTGTGGATGCTACCTGTCCCATTGTATTAAAACTTCAGCGAGACATTAAAAAATCCTGGCAGGGAAATGAAAACATATTTATCTTCGGCAAATCAGACCATCCCGAGGTAAAAGGATTAAATGGTCAAACAAATAACCAGGCTGTAATTTTTCAATCCCTGGATGAGCTCAAAGATATCAATCTTCCCCATGAACTAACCCTATTCAGTCAGACTACCATGAATCTCGATGCTTTCTACACAATCGTTGAATATCTAAAGCATCAGGGGATAGATGTAGAAGTAAGGGATACCATTTGCAGGCAGGTGTCGAACCGCAAACATGAGCTGGAAACATTCAGCCGTTTTCATGACCGAATCGTATTTGTGGCCGGTAAAAATTCATCCAATGGAAAAGCTTTATACCATATTTGCAGGCAGCAGAATCCAAATACCCACTTCGTATCGACCACCGGGGAGCTCCAAAGGGAATGGTTCCGCAACGGCGAAAGCATAGGCATATGCGGTGCCACCTCTACCCCTCACTGGCTGCTGGAGAAAGTCAAAACCGCAGTTGAAGCGCTATAGATTTCCCTTGTTAATCTTTACTAATACAAAATATCCTCCTTCAAATTGACTTTTTTCTGGGTATGGTCCTCATCATAATCAAATAATAAATCCCCTGTTTTCGAGAACAGTTTGATGTGGTTGAGATCATACCAGATGAAGGCCTTACCCACTTTCATACCCGAAAGCACATTTATTTGCGCATTACCGCTATTGTATCTAAATATTTTCAACTGCGAATTGTCGTTTACCCGGAGATAAGAAAAGTTCACCTGCCTGCCGTTATCGGTGCGCACCACAACGATACCCTTGGAATTTCTTATGAAGCGCACTTTTCCAATATTTTCATAAATCGAAGGTGAATTTTTGCGGAACTCCGGGTTATATTCATCCAGTGCTTCCTGAGCAAGCGTGCCGGGCAGTGAAAACCCGCTGGCCTGAATCAGCCTGATAACAGCAAAAAGACCGGCTATTGATGGATTGTAAGCATCCTGCAACAGCTTGTCATTTTCTGTCTTTAAATTTTTCACATAATCAAACTCGGCATAGTCTGCAAAAGTCCTGGTGGATGTTATAAACCCCGGTGTAGCATATATAGCCCCCTTCACAATGGGATTTCCCTGTTCATCCAGATCTATGCCAAAATGCTGGTAACTCTCCATCTGCTCATACAAACGGGTCCACTGCAATTCCCCATCAGAGGAAAAAGTGGAAGTATAAATCAGATCGTTTCTGTTATCCGGACTCTCAAGGCCGGCCTGGTTGGCCCAAAGCAAGTCTCCCCGGGTATTGAGTTTCATCAGAAATACATCTCCTTTTTCTCCGGCCTGAAAGGTTTGATCCCCAAGCCGTATCTCTTCCGTGAAGGAGCCCGAGACATAGAGATTTTGATCTACCGGATCCAACCGGAGCGTTTGGCCTATATCCGTGCCCCTGCCCCCATAAAACTTAATCCATTCTGGCTGCCCGTTAGCAGTGTATTTGGCAATGAATAAATCGTGTGATCCGGCTGTGGAAGTGGAATTATATTCGCCAATTCTCATATTATCCATATAATATCCTGTTAAATACGCATTTCCATGATCGTCAAAAACAATATCACCGCGTGTATTGCCGTGATATCCTCCTGCCTTCATGACCTGTTCCCAGATAGCCGTTGCCTGCTCAGATTGATACTGATTGTTCAGCAATTCAATCACCTCTGCACGCTGTTCTGTATAACCTGGCTGGGTTTTTCCAACCGGTGCATTGATATAGGTAGGATCGCATACAACATACCGTTTGTTTTTCCATGTTATATAATCCCCGTTCACCGGAGCATCAAAACGCACAGCCGTGGCCATATGATCGGAATAAGCAAGGCCCAGAACTTCCAAACCGAGGAGCTCTCTCACCAAATAGGCGAAAAAAACCGACCGGTCCTCACAGTCGGAATAAGGATAGAACAGCACCTCATCGGCAAAGAAAAACTTTTCGCGGCCAAACTGCTCCTGGTCAGTTTGATATCCAAAGGCTTTCTGGACAAACTGAAGCAGATAGGCAACGGACGTTATATCGTCTTTATCCGCCAACATGGGAGACAAACTCTCTACTATACTTTCCTTAGTATGTAATGAAACAGCACCGTCAAAATAAACCCGTATATCTGCCTGCGGGTAATCTCCATAAAAATCGATCAGATGCTGGTTAAGGCGAATGGCGATATGCTGTTTTTCTCCTTGATAATTAAACTGGTATACCTTACGTACCGGCTTATCCGGTAAATTAACCGGACGATATAGATTAAAGTCCATAATTTTCCTGGCTTCCGGAAAATCATGTTCATAGGTATGCAAATCGGCCTGCTGGCCGTGGAGGGAATAATACTTTTGCTGATTGAAGCTCAAAAATGGCATATTATAGAGATCATGAACTGCAGGGATCAATAAATACAATGTTCCCTGCTTGTAAGCAAGCTTAACCTTATAATTGCTCTTTAACAGCAGGAACCATTGAAGAAACCGTTGGGCATTTATTGATTGAGGAGCAATATGCATGCACGTATTTTTGACCAGTAAATAGTATCCCCAGTCATTCAGATTGAGCTCGTTTTTGGTATCCAACATCTGCCGGATAAGACCTATATAATGACCAACGTTCATGTTATTCCAATTCCTGGCAATGACCCTTTCATCCAATGCTTGAGGAAAACTACTGACAAAATTTTCATCGTAATGATATTGTATGTCTTTACCATAAAAATTAAAATGGCATTGTCGTGTAGCATATTGCTCGGGCGTTGATTTTTGCAATACGGGTAGATCCATCCCTTGGGCTTCGATTAAGGCTATCTTGGTTTTGCCGGTATTCATAGGATTGGAACCGGAAGATACCATGTTATTCTGAAGTTCAGGTTGTTTAACAGGCTTAGGACGTTCAGGCGGCTGTAAACCGGCAAAAACCTGAAAGGATTGCCATCTTTGCTTAAGATATACAGCATATGCGCTATCCATTTTGCGCATATAATCATCACGGGCCTGGACAAATTTTTTGAAGTCTGCTTTTTGCTTATCAATAGCATCTTTTTGCTGCTTTTTTAAATCTTCCATTGCTTTCTTCTGCTGCCGGACATATTCTTCATAGGTCTGGGCTGTGGCGGTATAACACATCATTGACAGGATCAACAATATAATCCCCGGTACGGTATATCCTTGACAAGGCTTCATGGTTATGGATTTTAAGCGTATTCTATATTCAAAGAAAAATGAAAAATGAAACGACCATGAACTTTATTAATCATAAATTACTCATAGGCAAATGATTAAAAAAGTTCATCGGGAGTTCCTGAATGTGCCAAAATTTTTGGCATTTTTTTAACGACAAAAATTTTAAACAGATGAAACCTGCATGCAGCAACCTACACAACAAGGCAATGTATAAAGCATGCAGGTTCCACAATGGTTGAGCACATCATATTTATTTTAAGATTTAAATTTTATTGAATGACAAGCTATTAACTAAATTCTATACTTGTGAAATTACAAATCATGGACATCAATCTTGTCACTTACCGTTTAAAATAGCTGCGGGTTTCCATGCCAATAAGAAATTCCTTCTTTGTAATTATATAGCAAATCTATGCCCATTAATGAAATGCAAGATAAAAAATATATCCCATCATCCTGAACAATGCATGAAAAATTTTCTAATCAATTTCAAATCAAATCTCAAAACCGCACGCCGACCACCAGGATGTCATCGATCTGGGCAGCATCTCCTTTCCATTGATCAAGTGCTTGACTTAGCATTTGATGTTGCTCATGCATGGGATATTGGTATATCTGCAATAGCAATTCCTTAAATCGTTTGGTTTTAAATTTTTTGCCGGTTTTTCCTGAAAACTGATCTATATATCCATCTGAGAACAAATAGATTACATCACCTGGTCTTATGGCAAGTTGTTGTTGGGTAAAAGGAGATATTTTCACGTAATGCCCAATGGGCATTTGATCGGCTTTAAACCTTGTAAGTACGCCATCACGTATTAGGTAAAGTCCGTTGTAGGCCCCAGCATACTGAATTTCCTGATTCTCTTGATCGATGATACAAAGGGCCAGATCCATCCCGTCATTGGATAGCGAATGGCTGCTTTGCTGATGAAGTAGTTGAACCACCCGCATCCTGAGTTGATTAAGAATATCATCTGCTTTGGGTTGATCGATCTTGCTGACAATATCATTTAAAAAAGCAATCCCCAACATGCTCATAAAAGCTCCGGGGACACCATGACCTGTGCAGTCGGCTACTACCAGCACAACCTTGCCATCAACGCGGTTTATCCAATAAAAATCTCCACTGACAATGTCCCTGGGCTTGAAAAAGATAAAATGCTCCGGCAAAAGCTTTTCAAATAATTCCTGTGGAGGCAGGGCTGCTGTTTGAATGGTATTGGCATAGATGATGCTGTCGCGAATGTTCTTATTCTGAACGGCGATCTGATCCCGTTGGGTAGTAATTTCCTCTTTTTGCTGCTCAATCCTGGCAGTTCGTTCCTGAACTTTTTCTTCAAGAACCTTTTTTTCATAAATTAATCTTCGCTCCCGCAATTTGATAAACACATATATCCCTGTGATGATCAAGATACCATAGATGATATAAGCCAGTGTTGTCCGGTACCAGGGTGGAGCAATATGTATCATCAGCTCAACCCCTTCATTATTCCATATTCCATGATTGTTTGAGGCTTTGACCTTAAATGTATAATGACCCGGTGGTACTGTTGTGTATGATGCTTTCCGGTCATATGCCGGAGAAGTATTCCATCCTTTATCCACTCCCACCAATTGATAGATATAACTGTTTTTCATCGGATCAGCATAATCCAGGGCTGCAAATTCTATGGAGAAATGATTCTGGTCGAAGGGCAATGCTATGCTTCTCTTATTGAAAACCAGGGTATCGAATTGCTGTTTTGTGCCAAAAACACTGAAACCTGTAATAACTACCGGTGGCGGGTGCATGTTAATAGAATCGGGATGATAGGTCAGAAATCCCCTGGAATGGAAAAAAAGCAGCTCATCCCCCGTACGATTCATTTCATCCGGGAAATCACGAAAATAATAAGCCGGATAATGACCCGGGGTAAAAAAGGTAAGCATCGACTTTCGATCAGGGGCTATTTTGGTTAAGCCCTTATAGCTGGTAAGCCAGATATTGTTATGGTCATCCCTGGTGATGCCGTTTATGGCATTGTCTGCCAGTCCTTCTTTGGTGGTAAAGGGTTCCAAAATTTGATTTGTGAGGTCATAGTGAAAAACTCCATTAGTGGAATAGAGCCATATGCCTGTACTATCAGCAAATACATTAAGCGTTCCGGTTTCTCTTTCACATGAAAGCTCATGCATTTGCACAGTAAGCGAGTCGGGATCAATGGCGATCAAATGGGGAAAGGCACAGCACCAGATTTTTCCGCCGGGACCCTGAGCCAGGTTTCCTTCCAGGAGCGGGGTACCTTGTAATTCTTCCGAAAATTGAAAAAGACATTGTAACGTATTGTTTTGGCTAACATATTTTTGTATTCCTTTGGCTGTCCGCATCCAATAGTTGCCCCTGCGATCCCTGATAACTGATTTGATGTAATTTCGGTCAACAGCTTCAATCTGTTCATAGTCATGACCAAAAGGTAAGGTCTGCATGGTTCTGTCTCCTGCTATCCCGAAGGTTGAGATCCCTTTAAGGCTGAACGTTCTGACAACTCCCCCGGGTTCAACAAATATTCGATGTATGGTGCTTCGGATACTGTCTTTGTCAACCTGAAGCGCGCTGACGCCCATTTCATGCAAGATTTCCTTTCTGCCGGGATCATATCCGATGAGCCGGTTCCCAACTGCCAGCCAGACTATTCCTTCATCATCCGCCACCATGTCATCCAGAAGAAAATCCCGGGAATCATTATAATGGTTGAACGGAAATATGCGTTTGGGTAGCTGATGATGCTCAGTAGTATGATCATCACGGCAATAATGCAATAAATGGTTTTCCTCTCCGCGATACCAAAAATCACCCTGAGGGTCCATGGCCACCGGGAAACTACCAAAACGTTCGATTGAAAAAAAATGATGCCTGAAAGGCTTATTTCTCAATTTATTGAGTCCTTCCTGGCTGGCAATCCAGATATTACCGGAAGGATCCTGGAAAAAACCCAATATCCTGTTCCCATATAGTTTATTGTTATTGCTGGCGCGGTAATGATAAAAAGTATCCTTCTTTGGATGGTATAGATTCAGGCCCTGATCTGTTCCTGCCCACAAGCGGTCCTGGTGATCTAAGAAAAGACTGATGATCCGGTTACCGGTTAGCATTTGCTTTTCATCATTGTTTTGATAAACACGGTGTTCTCCTGTATATACATCAATATGAACCAGCCCTTTTTGAGAACCGATCCAAAACCGGCCGTTTTTCATCTGACAAAAAACCAGGTGTTCCAAAGAAAAAGGTACACCGAAATATTTTTCATAGGGAAGCGATATGGAATGAAAGCAATCTTCTTTTGGAAGGTAGTTTGCCAGTCCCTGGTCGGTCAGAAGCCATAAGGTACTATCCGCACCCAGCAGCATATCCTTAATGTTGCGTGAAGCCAGCGCATGCGGAGGCAAATATTTTTCCGGCAGGGTTTCTTGGAAAAAATGCTGCCGGGATTGGGTTAACTTCAGCAAGCCAATACCATAAAAAGGAACTTGATCAGGAGCCTCCCCAACCCAATGCTCGGGGGAATGGGAATTATCTGTTCGATAATGAAGTTTGTAATTCCCGGGTTTTAGCGTGATGAGCTGAAGCTGCATTCTGTTTTTCGGATTGCCTCCTGCATGTCTTAGCCTTGAAGGTTGAACCTGAAATATGGTATCCTGGTTATAACTTATCCAACCGCTATCAAATACATTCCCTTTATGAATTTCTGCTGAAACATAAACTAAAAAATTACCCTGTTTTTCAATGCGAAAAGGTAAGATGGTATCGGTATTGTTTTGTTGTACCTCAAGCCTGGCAAAAGGTGATGCGGAGAATTGTGTGCGTATTTTTTCTTTAATTGTCGGCGTGTATAGCGGAAGATGATGACGAAACCAGGTCAGTTTTTGTGAATCTTTGTTATATTTTGCCAGTCCCTTTTCACCCGAACTCACCCACAAATTTCTGTGAGCATCCTCGATCAGTTTGGCATTGAAATCAAAAGACAGATCTGCTATGGTGGGATGATCATAGATGCGTTCTTCGTTTTTAAAAGGAACAAACCGGTCATAATGGCGCAGCCAGAAAATTCCCTCGAGATCCTTATACATATAGGTAATATCGTTGAAAGGCAGGGAAGTAGAATCTCCGGGATCGTGTTTGAAAAGACGGGTCTGATAACCATCATAGCGATATAATCCGGAACGGGTGGCTAACCATAAAAATCCGTTGGCATCGCGCTCAATGCCCATTACCGAGCCAAAGCTTCTGCCATTCTGATGGGTCACCTTATCAAACACCAGCGGTTGTTTCTGGGCTCGGGCTACAAAGGGAACCAGAAAGATCAACAAGCAGGTAAGGGCAAACTTATGGTGCATGGGACATATTTGTTGCAACTATCATTTTCATTCTGGCATACGCTAGGGTAGCCAATAAAAAGCTGTTATTCGCCCAAACAAAGGATCCTGCCATCTACCATGCTCAAGTAAAGATTACCATAGGCTGCTGTCATTCCATCATATACAGGCATAGAAGCGAGTTTGTACCCCGATATTTTTTCTCCCGATTCACGGGACAGCACCCAAAGGTGCATTCCTTTTTCTCCTTTATAAGCGGCAAGGGGGTTATCGGGATCGATAATATCCGGGGGACCCGAAATATACAAGGCATTTTCAGCCAATACCATAGCGCGCACCCGCAAAGGTATCCACCTTTTCCAAAGGGGAGGTTCGGGGCGGGAAAATCCGGGTCCTTTTTCAAAATTTACTGCCGGATCGCAATATTCCAGTCCAATCCAGGATTCAGAATCTGCCCAACGCTTTTTGACCTGCGGTAACCATTTAACAGGTTCGGGGGTTCCATCTTCACCCACCAGGATCGGTTCGGTATCGTTCTTATCGGCATAAAGCAGATATCCTCTGCCAGGTTTGGAAAACGGACTGTGGACATTTCGCTCTGTAAACATTTTAAAAGCATAAGTACAGGAATCATCAAAAGATAGGATTTGTCCGGTTTTCGGAGCATTTAATCCCATATAGAACCCGGGCCACCGTTTGGAATACATCCAGAATTTCCGATCCCACCAGGAATCATCAAGCAATCCGGATGCAGAGGTTGAAAACAAATGTAAGCCGGTGTGTTTATCGCCAAGCTGCGTTATCTGGGGAGTCTCTATCCTTTCCAGCTTTTTGTTGAATTTAATGTCTTTCATATAAATAAAACCATTCTGGCTGACCAACACATCCGGTAATGCGCCTTTCATATCGAATGGTCTCCCCGGACTTTCGGATAAATCCGGAAACGGGCCCTCGAGCCGGTAACGGTATTGCTCTTCACCTGTAACAGGATCCAAACCATACAAATAAATACCTCCATCGATAAATGACGACCGCCCGGCAGCAAAATAAGCCACATTGTCCTCCACCAGTATGCTCCCATGTACCGGCCAGGGCGATTCAAGCTGATTGAAAGCAACAATTCTCCGGATAGAGGGAGCAGCACGGAATCTCCATATCATCTCCCCCTGTCTGGCATCCAGGCAATAAACCCATCCATCATGGGATCCAAAAAGCAAACGGCCCTGATAATGTGTAGGAGGAGAATCTATCCTCCCACCAGCGGTATATGTCCAATGTAGCTGCCCTGATTGACTGTCAAAACAATATATGCGATGACGATTGATTTGCGCGACATAAAGCCTTTCATCCACAACCACCGGCTGCGTTAATTTGCCCCCCAGCTTTTTTTGCCATTGTTTGTTAAAGTGTACGGGCAAATGATCATCTATGGAGCCGCTTCGTTTATTATCCCTGCGGAATGATGGCCATTCATTCTCACCAGCAGCCATGTCTTCCTCATAAGCCACCCCATAAGCCGCTCCTTTTTCCATCACATTCCCTGCGGTGTCTCCGGAGTTTAGTGATGTCTCTTTTATGTTAGCGGATAAAGCATTAAATCCGTTCAACATAGCACTCGGATAACAAAAACACTGATGCGGCGGTGCATATAACAATCCATTCGCCGGCATTAATCCCATCTTGCAGGGTCCGCGTACCCAGTTGTTGCGCATATGATGTTTTCCCTGAAGATCCATAAATTCCACACCTCTTTTGGGCCACATCAAATAGCGATCGGTGGCCTTGGCCGGATAGCACCGGTAGTGATGTCCCGGGCTGATCAGGTTCTTTACCTGAATACGCTTCCTGATCTTGCCGGTCATTGGATCATAACCCAACGCTCTCGCCATGGTGGTAAGCGTATCCTTTGAAGTTCTCAGCCAGTTGCCGGTGTAATACTTCTGTTTGGGCAGGCCATAATAAAGCAATCCATCGGCAATAAAAGTATTCTCACCTCGCGCTGCCGCACCTGTCCACAAAGGTTTGCCTGTAGCTGCATCAAAAGCCTTCAATTTTCTGGAGGGCAGAAACCCATATCCTCCGCCAAAGCGAATAAAAAGCACATCCTGATAGGCCACCAGATCCTTAACGGCAACATCCTGCTCCCATAACTGCTTACCTGTAGACAAATCCAATGCTTTAAGCTTCTGTGAAGAACCGAAATATACCCGACCATTATGGGCAGCAAGGGTTAACGGACGAACCTTCTGCCCGGCCATCTCCCATAATATATCTCCATTGGCAGGATCAACAGCCATAACCGACTCTGAATGAATTTCAGCGGATGGATTTTGTTCCTTTCTGTAACGGTTTTTGACCCGGAGAATCAGTGTATTTTCGCTATACAAGATCTCCGCCGCACCCTGGGTTTGAGGAATAGTTCTGATTGTCTTGCCGGTGGCAGCATCCAATATAGATACCGGTGCATGGTAGCCCAATGTTACATATACATGCAATCCTTCTGCTACCAATCTCCTTCTCAGTTCATCAGGGAAACGCATTCGCATGCCTCTCGCTTCAAGCCATTCCTCTCCCTGAAGTTGTTTCTGGTTCCATTGCCGCCAACCCCAATTGGGAATATCTCTTTTCCACAAGGTCTTTCCATTAAAACCGTCTCTGGCAATAAGTGACCAGTTATCCGGCAAACGCGGATCTTTGATTCCCAGCAGACCCTCATCGAGAATATAAAACAATCTTCCTTCAGCACTAACCATGGCAGGTACACTGCTATTTAACTCATGACTCCGGCAGTAAAGCGGGTTTCCTACCCATTGTAAATGTTTTGGAGGTGCAACTTGTTTATCATGAGATACCGCGTTGTTGTCCGATCCATGAAGGTAATGCGTCCATTCATCTATCTCGGAAGACCAGGGCTTTCGATATTGCTCCCATTGTCCTTCCTTACGTAAATAGGCTACTCCATTGGGCGCCAACACCCTTTTGACCTCCCCTTCTTTTATGTTTTGCGGCTTGTCTACAATCAGTAAATTGACAAGATTATCGGTATAAGGCAGGATTTTGCCTTTCCAGTGCTCAACAGAAACATCTCCGTATACCTTTTGCTCCTGAATAAAACGCCGGGCCTTACGCACATCCTTTTTTTTCGCAGAAAGGCCATGTACAAGAAACTTATCACCGGCATGCAAAGCCATGACATCCCTGGCAGACTTAAAACCTATATAAACAGCCAATCCTCCCTGAATACCTGAATCATCTACAAATTGAGGTTCCCGGTATTCACTGCAGCGAATCAATAATAGAATTAACATACCAGCCAGGGTAGTTGACCGGCACAAACCAGTAATTATGGGGTAAGTAAAATATGCCATCTTCAGCCAGTTATTGCGTGAACAATCCTAACAAATATTTCATTGATCAAATTTTCGAAATCATAGTCGTGGTGCGTTGCTTCATGAGGCCAATCATGATGATTATTTTTTCCGGATTATTGTCAGCATGTCAAATGCAAAAAGAACATGCAAAGATTTACTTTCCAAAAGTAATATTTTATTGCTACTTTTTGAAGCATCGTATCATGAATTTTTTTATAAAATTACATGAATGTTCGTTTATTGCTGGGTTTCGTTTGTGTTGACTTTCCAGTTAAAAAATAATTTCTATTTTTGTCGTCCAACTTGGTGGGAAAAAAGTAGCTCCAATAAAGGGCTAGCCTGCATTATTCATAAAAAATGAAAAAAAATATAAATGCTTGAACACAATAAGTAAAATGCTAATATTTTGTTATTTACAAATATTTATTCATTTTTTATGAACAATGCAGGCTAAAACAAAAGCAAGCGGGGTGTTCTGGTTATAGTACCCGATAATTCGTTTATTTTTGATAATATCATTTGGCATTTCAATGAGAATAATATCTACAAGGTTCATAAACATAAGCAAGCTTACCAAACCAATCGCCTTTGTTTTGATGGTAGGCTTGTTCATCGGTATCAAAGCAGAGGCGTGTTACCCAGCAAAGTTACCGGGGGAGAATGAAGATTCCCTCGCAGCAGCATCCATGAACCATGCTGCAACACACGTATTGGCCCCGGTTTATCCGTATCTGGCTCAATATATCGTTGAGACTTGCTCCCTGCAACATACAAGGGGAATTGGTATTGACCTGGGGGGTGGACCGGGAGATCTGGTAACGCAACTAGCGCCACACACACCCGGTTTATACTGGATCAATGCAGATATCAATCCCTGGTATTTATCCTTTGTAAGCCATAAAACCCTAAAATATCATTGTCAGGGACAGGTTGGCTTTATGAAAGCCGATGCCACGAATCTGCCCTTCAAGGATAACTTTGCCGATGTGATTGTATCCAGAGCTTCTTTCCATTTTTGGCCGGATATAGAGAAAGGATTCTCTGAAATCAAAAGGGTATTGAAGCCCGGGGGAAAAGTTTTGCTGGGTAGGGGTCTGCCCCCCAACATGCCCGTGGATACCGCACGTGCCATAAGGGAACAACAAAACAAGCATATTACCGGTTACAATCCCCGGCATTTTGCCAATAAGTTTAAAAACATCATGGATAATCTAAACATAGACCATTATAAAATCATCATTCCAAAACCGGATGCCGATGTAAAATATGGAATATGGATTTATTTTTCCTATTGATCATCTTATCGAAAGCTGTATTGTTTTAACTTAGCGCTCATTTTTTAACCCCTAAAACGATCATGTATGAAATCAACATGCCAGTTGATTATTTTTCTTAGTCTGATTGCCAGTGCTCACAGTACATTTTCACAGCTTATATCAGGAAAGATGCTGGATAGTCAAACGGGTGATCCCATTGAAAGCATCCCCATAAAATTACAGCATACCCAATATGGTACTTACAGTGATCACAACGGGAATTTTGTATTAACGGGGATCCCAAAAGGTACGCATACGCTGATCACCTCAGGTATACGATATGAAACAGCCAGCAAGGAGATTACGGTGTCAGAAGACAGGGAATATACTTTAACCTTCAGGCTTCAACGGCGGGAAGTTAGCATTGATGCCATAACCATACAAAAACAATTGCAATTCAGGGATCTTATAGATGAGCCCCAACTGGAATCTTCCGGTATCGAACCAACTATAAGCCATATCTCGGAAGAGGTTATTCAAAAGCAGGGTTCAGAAACGGTTGTAGAGGCAATCAAATATGTACCCGGCGCTATGGTGGAAACCAGGGGAAAAAAAGTAAAACAATTTTTCTCTGTTCGCGGACAGCGCTATCCTTATCCCGATTATGCATTAAATGGTATTTGGCAGCGGGAATTTCACGAGCTTCCCTATTTCTTTTCTGCCTCGGAGATAGAAAGCATCGAGGTGATCCGCTCGAGCAGTGCGTTATTGAAAGGGATACCTGAAATGGCCGGTATTATAGATATTACACCCAAAAGATACGAGCAACTTCAGACAAGCGGTCGTTTTGAATATGGCACCTTCAATGCTTACAGGGCCCACCTGGCGCATGGAAATGATCTGGGGGAAATATCCTATGCTATCGGAGCAGAAAGACGTGAAACTGACGGCCCTTACGGAAGGAATGCCGGAGAAACAATGCACAACATCCATACCGGAATACAATGGAATCCCAATCGGCTGTTCTCGTTTAACATGCATTTTTTCCATCTTAATGGCAGCCGGGAACTGGCTAAAGCCCAGCCACCGGCAGGAGCCAAATTGATAAACCGCATCGAGGAGTTTGATCCTTACCATACCTCGCTGATCACATTTCAGGGTAAATATACACCCGGCACCAAAAGCTCGACAGCGCTTTCCTTATCCTATGCCGACCGAAATCCTACTTATCATAGGTTAGCACCAAATGAAATTTCCGTTACATCTGAAGACCAAGAGATGACAATCAATCTTATCCAGTCCTTGCAACTTTCGAACAACAATACGCTGAGATTCGGCGGATTGTATAATCACTGGCTGGCACCCAACGGCAAACGGTTTTATGTGGGTTCCAAAAATGAGCTGAGCACCTATTCGGCTGTCATTGTCGATGAGCATCGCTTGGGTAAACTGACCATTGACGGGGGTCTGCGACTGAGAAAAACCTATATCAGTGCCCTGGGAAGGTTTGTCAACGAAGGACGACCTTTGCGTGGATTACCCCCTATAAAAGACGAATGGGAACCTCTACTATATCAAGCTACACTCGGCGGATCATATCAGTTGTCCAATGCATTTAGCCTTCACCTGAATATGGCCAACGGACAGATAAGACCAAGGGAAGGAACACTCGATCTGAACCTTCAGCCCCTGCAAAACGAAAACCGTTTCAAAGCTGACCTGGGTATAAACGCAACCATCGCGGATTTTGGAGAGATCAACCTGACCGGATTTTATACCCACCAAAAAAATGCCATAGCCCTCAGCGGTCAAACGGATACCACAGCTACCGGCAACATCATGTCGCTTTATCTGAACCGCGACCAACAGCAATACGGTAGCGAACTGGAGATACGGACACAAAGCCTTTTTGAATTTGCCCAGCTTTTTGCCAATGCTACTTACATGCATTCCTCCAAGATGGAAAGTGAGAAATGGATCGAAAATAATGAAATTCCTAATTTTATTGGCAATGCAGGAGCCTATTTGTATTTTAATCAGATGGACCTGAACATCTTCGGTAAGTATCTTTCATCCTTTGAGAGCAGCCGCTTTTCCGGCGACGGTACTCCAAAACCCCTGGGCGATTTTGTTGACCTGAAGGCGACTCTTGGCTATAATCTAAACAATAGCCAATACAACGCACGAATATATTTGGAGATTCACAATATCCTCGATCAGAAATATTCCACCGTAGTGGGTTATCCGGATTTCGGGCGGCAGTTCAAACTGGGTGCCAGGTTAGAAATATGAAGGCATTGATATCCGCTGTGAGGCCTTAAGTGGATAACCATATGATCAAGCGGTGAGTCGTTAAAACTTAACGATATGGAGAAACGAGCGTATCTACACAATTTATTGGCTTTGCGCCTGAGGCATTGAATGATCAAGCAATCATGGACTTGATGCGGAGACGCAGGCACAAAGCGAATGCAAAATATTGCTTAAGAAAAAATATGGAAAGATGAACCAAAATCGTTAATTTTGTATAAATGGTCACTGCCCGGTAGTGTAATGGCAACACGTCTGACTCTGGATCAGAAGAGTTTGGGTTCGAGTCCCAACCGGGCAACTTGAAAAATAGGGAGTTACAAATAAAGCTTTGTAGCTCCTTTGTTTATGGTACACACAATGTGACATACATTCACGACAATCCGGCTATAAATTTGATTATTCCACTGCTTAATATAAGCAAATGATTTTTCTTTGGCATTGTGGATGGATTTGTCTATTATTGTTCCTTCTATTAATGATCATATCACTTTAAATCAATACCAATATTATGCGTAATCAATACAAAATTGCAGTGATTCCCGGTGACGGTACCGGACCGGAAGTTGTTGACGAAGGCATCAAAGTGCTGAAAGCCGTATCCGAGAAATATGATTTCTCCTTTGAATTCACGAATTTCAATTTTGGCGGGGAAAGGTATATGAAAACAGGCGAAATCCTTCCCGAATCTGCTGTGGAAGAGCTCAAACATTTTGATGCGATCTTCCTGGGTGCCATTGGCCATCCGGATGTCAAACCGGGTATTCTGGAAAAAGGTATCCTGCTGAAACTTCGTTTTGAGCTTGATCAATATATCAATTTAAGACCGGTGAAATTATATCCTGGTGTGGAAACACCGGTAAAGGACAAAGGCCCCAAAGAGATTGACTATGTAGTGGTGAGAGAAAATTCGGGTGGCCTTTACACAGGGACTGGCGGTATATCGATGAAAAACACCCCGCATGAAGTAGCCGTACAAAGCATGGTTTATTCGCGGCATCAGGTAGAACGCTGTCTGCGCTTTGCTTTTGACTATGCACAAAAACGCAACAAGAACAAGACCTTAGGCCTTGTTGGCAAAACCAATGTGCTTACCTATGCATATGATCTTTGGGAGCGCGCTTTTCATGAGATCGGGGAAAAGGATTACCCTGATATTCGCCGTGATTATTACCATGTAGATGCTACCTGCATGTGGATGATCAAAAATCCCGAATGGTTTGATGTACTGGTAACCGGCAATATGTTCGGAGATATTATCACCGATCTGGGAGCCATCACCCAGGGTGGAATGGGTATTGCAGCCGGAGGTAATCTGAATCCCGAAGGTGTAAGCATGTTTGAACCCATTGGAGGCTCAGCACCCAAATATACCGGAAAAGGCATCATCAATCCCCTTGCTGCTATTTCCTGTGCTGTGATGATGCTGGAATACTTCGGAGAGATGGAAGCTTCCCGTGCTGTGGAAAATGCCATTATGGATGTTACGGGAAACAAACTCAAAAGTATGAGTGCCGGCAAAATGGGATATTCAACTTCCGAGGTGGGTGATTTGGTAGCCAAGGGCTTATAAAATAAAACAATGATCCAGCTTATTAGCCTAATGGATCAATTCCCCTTTTTGCATTTTCATTTGGTGTGTACCATATTGAGTAGCATTCCGGTCATGGGATACCAGTAAAACGCTACCTCCGTCAGCAGTATATTCTTTCAGATAGGAATATATGATTTGGGCATTGTCTTCATCGAGATTTCCGGTAGGCTCATCCGCCAGTATCACGCCGGGCTTGTTGAACAAAGCCCGGGCCAGCGCTGTACGCTGTTTTTCACCCATACTCAGTTGATGGGGATAGTGACTGAGCCGGTCGGTAAGTCCAAAATGTTCGGCAAGCTGCTCCCCCCGCTCCTCCTTGCTATGATTGGTAGTCGCAAGTGCCGGTGAAACTATGTTTTCCCTGACAGAAAGGTAAGGGATCAGGTGAAACTGTTGAAAAACGAAACCCAGGGTATTGGCCCGGAGAAGATTCCTCTGGCCTTCACTCATCTGGTATGGATCCTGTGTGTTTACCATAACACTGCCACTGGTGGGATGTAATAACGAACCGGCAATGAGCAGCAAAGTGGTCTTGCCGCATCCACTGGGGCCGTTGACCACCAAAAATTCTCCCTGATTCAGTTCAAAAGAAATGTTTTTCAGGGCCTCAACCGTTCCTTTGTTAACCCGGAAGGTTTTGTTTATATGATGAAAAGTCAGCATAATACAAAAAATCCCATGCAAGTTTTTATTTCATGAATGTTTGTTGATCTTTACTCACCATGCAGGATATCGGCCGGATCCTGACGGGCCGCTAACAAAGCGGGAATCCATCCTGCTATAATAGACAGCAAAGCAGCACCTGCAATGGATAATATTAGCAACCAGACTAAAAACGGGGTTCCCAGATTTATCCATACAAAGCTACCTTCCAAAAATCTGCTGAATACAAATCCAGATAACAATCCCCCAAGCAGCCCGACTATTCCTCCCAAAATACCAACGATAAGGAATTTGGACAAAAAGACCCGGAGGATCTTACTGACGGAAACACCCATTGCACGCATAATACCGATTTCAGCACTACGAGCCCGGGAATTTAATAGCCCAAGGAATACAATCCAAATACCACAGGCAATGAAAATCACCGGTATTAAAACAGCGGTAATATCTTCCCGCACTTCACGCAATTCCTGACGATGTTGCTTTTCAGTTAGAATGGCCTGTTGGGCCCTTTGCTTGACTTTTAGCCTGGCCTCGGCCCTGGCCAGGGCTCTGCTTCCCCGCTCAATAACCTGGGTGCCGGGCAATATATCTGTTATCCTCTCCCTCAAATCGGCCAGCTCAACATTTCCCTGACACAAGCATTCCAACGCCATTATGGCATTGATCACACCCTGCCTTTCCAAAAGTTGCTGCGCTTGCTCCAAATGGATCCAGGCTGAAATATCATCCTTATTGCCTCTTTCCTGATAGCATTCATTCACTTTGAAGGTTCTTCCCAGTAAACTCACCTGATCGCCTTTTGTCAATCCCAACCGCTTATGAAGCTGATATCCGAAATTAATGGTGCCTTCAGGAACCGGATCTACCATGGGTTTCCGGGGCTGTTTACTTAAATTAGGCACTTCTCCACGGGTACCAATCAGAATGATCTCCATATCTTTTTCTTTCCATCTGACCTTACTTTGTAAAATGGGCAGAAAGTGCCTGACAATGATCAAACCGGAATTGGCCAGTTTGTCAACATATTGTTCAGGCATGTAGGTTTCCCCATAATCTTTTGTATACCAATCAGAAACATCCTGATGTTTCGGCAAGATGAGAATATTAAAACCCAACTCAAGCATGGCTTTCCTGGTATCATCCTGCAGAGAATCCATTCTACGTTCTAACTGTTCCTGCTTATGCTGAAGGATTTGATTGGTGTGGTGATCGTGGATGCGCAGCACCATAACAGAACCAATCAATGCACTTATGGCAATAAAAACGGACACTACAGAAAGGATAAAATTCATTTTCCGGTAACTGATCTCATTCTTGATCAGTTTCCAGGGTGAAATCAACCGATTCATACTCACTTGCGTTTTAAAACAATGACTGTTAAAATACCCAGAATAACAACAAGAATGCCAATGATCCCCAGGGTACTGTTCAATATCCGGGAATGCATAAAGGATGAATTACCGCCAGTGGTCAAATCAATGATGGAGTCATTTTCTGCAGTAATGGCAGCGGCTGGCTTTGTTGAATCGGGCATAACACTTGTGAGTGTTGGTGTGCTGGCAGGTTGAGCATATTCATCAAAAGCTTCACTCCATTCAGCTTTTATCAACATGTCCATACCCGGACTGGCCATCTTAATCTGACAGGCACATGGGCTCATCAGAAAGGTCATAATGTTGTAAATCTGTTCTTTGCTGATCTCTTTCGCCGGAAAAGAAGTCAATGCTCTGCCTCTGCCAAATACCGGCACAACAATAGGTTCATCCAGCGAAACACCATCCTGAATACCTGTAACCATAGACACCAGCACCGATTCGTCCGGATTATCAGCTGAAACAGTAACTACCGGAAAAGTAACTTCCTCATCTTCTTTGACAATCAAAGGTCGATATTGCGGTTGCTTTTTCATAGCTTCCACCGAAACCGAAATGCCATCTTTTAGCCGGCGGAAATAATCCTTTACAGGGTACTGATCTCCGGGTGCAATAAGCATCCAGACGAGCGGACTTCCTTCAAGCAAATGCCCGGTTATTTCTTTTCTTTTGGCTGATTTAATAATGTGCTCCAATTGCTCTATCTGCAATTTACCTGTCCAGAAGGGTTCGATCTTGCCTTTTTGACGCGGGAACCATAAAGCCAGAGCCGGCAAATTTTCTGGTTCATAATCCTTTATTAAACGCTGATACTTCCCGGAATTTGCATGTACATCCATTTTTTCCACACGAAGATTCAACAGGGCATTATTTTCTCTGAACATCTTTTGAAAACGAGTAAAAATGGCCTTTTCTTCCTCGCTTAATTCATGCTGGTAAAGCAACACACCCTCATAATAAGACTGAGTCCAGCGTTCCATGGCATATTGAAAAACAGGAACCGTGCATGACATGGCAAACTGACTTCCTAAAAGCAATAACAGTGTAATAAGGTATCTATTGGTATTTTTCTTTAAATTGATCATGGATATTATGTATTCATATAAATATCTGATAACAGCGGGTTAAAACTAATGAATTTTAACGGTATAATCATGTCAAATATGTATTTAGGGTCTGCTGAAAAACACAAAAATTACTTAAAATCAATAGAATAAACAT
>CAYYLT010000006.1:0-26747 GCA_964472385.1 uncultured Bacteroidales bacterium | reverse complement strand
ATAAATGTACGCATTCTATTTATTATAGGCATTTTTTGTGTTTTTCAGCAGACCCGAAGTAGGCGACTACGTCGTGGGCTTTCGACGCCTTGCATCTATCCAAAATTGGACGCATGCATCATACAGGTTCTGTTTAATAAATCATATTTTTGTTCTTTTTTATCAACGCTTGGCCTGAAGTATATGGGATCATGACGGTATGTATGTGTTATGACGAATAATACGGGATAAATTCAGGTTGGTGGAATACTGATGCTGATGATTCATTTTAACAATAGCGTATGACATGAAAACCAAGTATTCATTGCTATTAATGCCAATACTCCTTTTGTTCATACTCATATCATGTGAGGAGGACAATGATGGGGATCGCCTTAAATACCTCAGTGATTTTTGCGGCCTTGCACCGGAGGGATGGAAATGTGAGATCGTCGAAAATGCAAAAGATTCCAGTAAAATACCACGACTATCTCCCAAGCCACTGGCTATAGTCACTTATAACCACCCGGAGCGGTTTTTCAGCTTAAAAGACAGCATTCGGACGAATCCATCGTTGATTCTGAACATCCATGAAATTAAGAAAAAAGAGTCACTCATTCAGCTCATTGAAAATCAAGAGATGTATTCCTGGTGCATTCCTTCTTATTATGGAGAAACAGATAAATTCTTCGTCATGACCTCTCCTTGTTTCATAAACGGGGGGAATTATTCGCAGGAAGCCAATCAAACCATGTCAGATCTTCACCTGGCATTGCGGGATAATTTAAAAGACTTTAATCGCCAGCTTTTTGAAGAGATCATTGAATGAGTTGAAATGGGCAGTCAAACCCGCATTATTCGCATGACGTTCATATCCTGTGCATGTTTATTTTATGCATTTATTGCGGGTGGCGAACATTTTAACCCGGATAATATGAGATCTGTTTTTTCGTCAAATTTCCTATCCTCTGCTATTCGGTTCATTTTCACCTTTCACTTTTTCGTTATATCTTTACTTCCCAAAAATTCAGGGATCAAATGAAATAGGCATGATTTTTTGCGAACATTTTTTCGTTTGGTCTTTCTGAATAAAATTGTCATAAAGTATATGGACATAAAGATTGTAGAAAACAGTTGGATTCCCATGCAGGATGGCACCCGGTTGGCAGCAAAGATCTGGATGCCGAAGGATGCAGAGGTTCATCCCGTACCTGCAATATTGGAGTATATTCCTTATCGCAAACGGGATTTTAAAGCATACAGGGATAACCAGATACATGGATATTTTGCCGGGCATGGTTATGCTGGTGTCCGGGTGGATCTTCGCGGGAGTGGCGATTCTGAGGGCATATTGCGGGATGAGTATTTACAGCAGGAGCTTGATGATGGGTTGGAAGTATTGCGGTGGCTGGCTTCTCAACCTTGGTGCACCGGTGATATTGGTATGATCGGTATCTCGTGGGGTGGGTTTAATGGCCTGCAGATTGCAGCTTTACAGCCTCCTGAGCTAAAAGCCATTATCACTGTGGCTTCCTCTGATGATCGTTATGCTGATGATGTTCATTATATGGGAGGTTGCATGCTAACCGACAACCTTTCCTGGGCTTCTACCATGTTTGCCTACAATTCTTGTCCCCCTGATCCTCAGATTGCTGGAGAAAAATGGAAGGAGATGTGGATTGACAGGCTGGAAGGCAGCGGTTTATGGATCAAGAAATGGCTGGAGCATCAACGGCGGGATGCCTACTGGAAACATGCTTCGGTATGTGAGGATTATTCAGCGATACAGTGTCCTGTATTTGCTGTTAGTGGTTGGGCCGACGGATATACCAATTCTGTTTTCCGGTTGATGGAGAATCTGAAAGTACCCCGGAAAGGGCTTATTGGGCCGTGGGGACATAAATACCCGCATATGGGCGGACCTGGTCCTATCATCGATTTCCTGCATGAGTGCCTGCGCTGGTGGGATCAGTGGCTCAGAGGAATCGATACAGGTGTAAAGAAAGATCCCATGGTCCGTGCCTGGATGAAGGATACGGTTTCGCCGATCTCTGCCAAAAGACCGGGAAGGTGGGTAACAGAGGATAACTGGCCTTCCGGGGATATAGAAGAAAAAAAATTGAACATCCTTTTTAGCGAGCTGGATTTTGATCTGTCGAAAAAAACCAGCACCGTGCTTAGCATTCAAAGTCCCCTTAGCGTAGGTCTTTTTGCCGGCAAATGGTGCTCATATGCTGAATCTACCGATCTTCCGAGTGATCAGCGGGAGGAGGACGGTGGTTCGCTAATTTTCGATACCCTCCCTTTAGCGGAAGATATGGAGATACTGGGTTCACCAAAAGTGGAGTTGGAGCTTACCTCGAACAAGCCTATTGCTACCGTGGCTGTCAGGCTTTCCGATGTAGCACCCAATGGCAGGTCTACACGAGTCACTTATGGTCTGTTGAACCTGACCCGTAGAAGCAGCCACGAGGAGCCCCAGGAGCTGGAAGAGAACAAAAAGTACCAGGTAAGTCTGGATATGAATTATGTGGCCCAAAAATTTCCGGCAGGGAATCAGATCCGCCTGTCTATCTCCTCGTCCTACTGGCCGCTGGCATGGCCTCCACCTGAACCCGCCCGTCTTAAGATATATCTGGAAAACAGCATTCTGAAACTGCCTCTGCGCAGGGTCAAAAATGGAGATGACCATTTGCGAGAGCTGGGCAAACCTGTTGAAGGCAGAGCCCTTTCCACAACCCTTCTCGTGCCATCCCATCGCGAATGGGAAGTAAAACACAACCTGGCCACCAATCAGGTGCAACTGCATGTCACCAACAATGATCCCCAGTACCGCCTGAATGATATCAACTGGGCTATCCGCAAAGACGTGACCGAGCGTTATGTCTACTGGAATAACAATTATGATACCCTACGCGCGGAGGTGATTAGCAATAGAGGATTCAGGCGTAATGGATGGGAGCTGACAACGATCACCCGCACCATCCTTACCTCCACCCGCACGCACTTTCGCTTGCGTGCAACCCTGGATGCCTATGAGGAAGATACACGTGTCTTCAGCAAAACCTGGGATGAGAGCATACCAAGAGATCTGCTGTAACCGGTTAACAAGATCCATGCCGGCAATCTGCTTATGCTGCAAACGGCAGAGCCGCGCATTTTTTAAAATAATTTTTTATTTCCATAATGCAGGGTTTGCATGCAAGCTTTTATGCCTTTTGCGCCATATTATTCTACCTGAATCACATGATTGCTTTGCATTGCTCCTATACGGATATTCAATATATAATTGCCGGAGGACAGACCGGATACATCCAGTTCAACCACTTGTTTGAGATTGTCCGGTTTCAGTTGATCCACCTGCATGGTTGTACCATCCACCGTTGCGATCGTTAAGGTAGCGTTTTCCCGGACTGCCTCACCCAAATCGACAAATATACGTTTATCTGCAGGAACAGGGTATACCCGGATATTAAACCTTTCCACCTGGTTTTCCAGATCTGTGGGTTCAACCCTTACCTTATCCGAAGCGGCCACACAGCCATATTGGGAAGTAACTTCCACATGGTATAAACCCGGCTGCGTTGTTGTTATGGATCCGGATGTCGCATCTAAAGCTTCATCATCACGATACCACTGATAAGAAGCAGCTTCGGTGGATGTCAGCGTGTTTTCCGTTTTGGTAATTTGCGGCTCCGGATTTGGATTCACAGCAATTTCAAGGGTATCCGAAAAGAGGGTATCTGTTTTTACATCCACAGTTGAATCCGCTACAATCCTTACATGTATCCGGTCTCCGTCATGTAAGGTATTGGTGGACAAGGATGCTCCGTTTCCACCGGCCTTCTGACCATTGATCAGCCAGGTATATTCAGGCTGCTCTCCGCCATTCTGGACTGCAGCATCAAAATGCATGTTCTGTCCTTCGCATATTTCCGAACGATCCGCCGTGATAGACACATCCATCATCAGGTCATTATCGATCCGGCCGTCGCAGTTGTTATCCTTACCATCCGCTATCTCTATGGCATCCGGATGCAATGCATCATCCGTATCGTTACAATCCAAAGCATTGCTAACGTAACCTTCCGGTTGTTGACAGCTCGACTGGTAATTGCCGGGATTTCCGTAACCATCTCCATCCTGGTCGGCATACCATAGGGTTTCGGGATTAACCGCGCTGTCATTGTCGTTGCAGTCACCCGGCCGGTCGACATACCCGGCAGGCTGGGTGCAACTTTCTTCAGGGGATGTGGAATCTCCATATCCGTCGCCGTCTGCATCAATATACCATACTGGAAGCTTCTGTTCGGGATTGGGGTATTCCGGGCATATATCACATGAATCGCCAAATCCGTCTTGATCCTGATCGGCCTGGTTTGTGTTGGCTATTTTTGGACAATTGTCATTTCTATCGGCAATGCTGTCTCCGTCCGTATCCTGTCCCGGATCGGATGCATACACAAAGGTACGGATATCAGCCCATGCTGAAGCCCGGTCATTTTGATCATCGCAAACGGTTCTGACTGTCCATTTGTAACGGGTAACCTCTTGCGGGTCCATGAATTCAAAGCTGCTGGAGTCAAGGCCAACCTTATTCCAGCTATCATCCGACAGTTTGGCATACTTCAGATCGATCTGATCAAAATTGTTCAGGGTATTCCATTGCATCAGCACACTGGAATCACTAAGCAGGGTAATCAGATCGTAAGGTTTGTTGCACATCAGCCTTTTGAATTGCTGCTGGCTGACTGCCCTTCCTGACACCGTGGTAACCCCGACAGGCCCGGTGCTTGCCTGGGCAGGCACTGCAGCTTCTATCTCCCTGCTGCTGTTTACGTTGAATGATGCGGCAATCCCGTTGAAGGTCACCTGGCTCACCTCATTAAAACGCTCGCCGGTAATGGTTATTTTTTCGTCCTGGTATGCACTATCCGGACTAAATTCAGCAATCGCAGGTTTTACTGCCTCTACTTCCCCGGCAGTAAACTGTATATCAAACGTATCTTTCACCGGTTCCACGTTATTCACATGGTCTCTTGCCTGAGCATATACCGCGTAGGTATAGCCTGTTTCCAGTTGAAGCATATGCGTCTGTTGATCTTGTATGGAAGCTATTCCCCTGTAATCTGCTCCATTTTCAGAAATATAGATGTCATAGCTCTGCACCCCGCTGCCGGTAGGATCGTCTTCTGCCTGAACCGAAAGGGTGATTTCCTTTTTGTTGACTACCTGCGGTACAGCCTCTACAGTGGATTCAGGAGCAACAGCATCGATCAGATTTGTTGCGGTATTGGTTACAATGGGTTCATTTTTGTCAAAGATGATCTCAGCCGAAGCAGTAATGGTATCTCCTGTTTGGCTGGTTTCAGAAGGGATGACGGAATAGCTCACAAATCCTTCCCCGGCATGGGTTGAGTCGTTGACCGGCAGGAATCCGGCGAAAGGTTCTTCCGGGGAAAGCCCGGTTTGCGGGTCAACTGTTTGGAATACCCAGAAAAGCTCATCATTCACAACATCCAAACCCGCGGTTACCTGCACGTTATAGCCAATAGAATCTTCCAGCTGAAGGGTTTGGGTGTAATGTGCCGTATTTTCAGGAACGGTAAACACAAAATCTCCAAAGCCAAAGTCGTTCAAGCGGAAGGAGTTGGCATTGAGATCGGGGTCTGCCTTTTGCCGTATGGTTACCTTTTGAGCTGCTGCGGAAGCCAGCTTCGCGTCATTCTCAAAGTATATGGTATAAGGCAGACGCTGATCCCGGGCCACGAAGTTTTCGGGTCCATACCCATCAGGCCCATCAATTTCATTGGGATCACAGGAGCCTACGGTGGGTGTACAGGCTATTTCAGAGGTTATACAAAGCGCTGCATCTATTACCCCCAGGCAACCTACATAACCGGGTTCAGGGGGTGCATCGGTAAAATAACTTGTTACGCCATAAGTACATGCAAAGGTTGACAGCAAGCACCCGCCTACCGCGAAGGGGCAGAGTACACCGGTAGCACAGGCTACAGGTGCTCCGGCGCAGGTGAAATAGGCTGAGGCACATCCCAGCGCGGCAAAAGCCAGCTGACAGTCTTTGGCCTCTTCCGGCGTAACCTGGGCACCACCATCTCCTTGCACACAACCAGCCCCGGGTGGGTTGGGTGGAGTGGGGCCATCGTCTGAACCATCGCCATTGTCATCGCCGCCACCATTATCGCCGCCGCCATTGTCATCGCCATTATTGTCATCGCTATCATTGTCATCACCATTATTGTCATTACCATCATTGTCATCCCCGCCATTGTCGTCATCCCCGTTATTACCATCATCACCATCATCATCACCACCATCGTCATCTCCGTCGCTGTCATCGTCACCACTGCCACCGTCATCATCTCCGGATCCTCCACCAGATCCGCCACCGCCACCGGATCCGTCATCATCTCCGGATCCTCCGCTATCACTGCCATCGCCGTCTCCTCCAGAATCTCCTCCATCTCCGGAAGTACCGCCTCCTGATGCACCGGCGCTGCCTGGTGAATAATGCACATTCAGGGTATCCGTACCGTTTAAAACCACACTAAAACTGCCTCCGTGGAGTTCATTATAATTGGCAAAATCCGAATAATCCAGCTTAAATTTATCCTGATCAAAGCCGTATATTCCTTCTTCTGCAACCATAACAGGCCAACTGTGAGGTACAGAGGGATCCCATCCATTCAGATCACCCGGTATGTTTCTTTCGTTCAGCGAGACCATCTTTATACGGAAGGGATCGGTAGCTGTTGATGTAATATACAGCTCCGTATTTGCTTTGAGCAGATCCCAGCCCGGATCTTTTCCTGCTGCCCGAGAGGTATTGTTTATTTCCCAGAGTAGGTCACCGCCCTGTTCTAAAGTTATGGAAGGATGATCGGAGGTTCCTGGCGAGCCACCCGGACTATAGGTAAAATTCTCCGTATTGATGTAATTGACGCTTGGGCGGCATTTGATGCTTTCCCATGGGAATCCTGCCGTATCAGAGGGCTCCAGGATATCCATGTCAAAATACGTCTGCATGATCGTATCCCTGAACCGAACAGGGTCGTGGGCAATATGCTTTGCGTCTTCTTCCAGTTCCGGGTTGAAGATATGCCATCTTCTGGCATCCTCGATCAAGCATTTTTGCTGCTGGAGAAACTGCCGGATGCTGAAAGTTCCCATATCCAGTTTCATTCCGTGGGGGTTGGTAACAAAATTTTCCAGCAACAGCACCACGGAGAATTCTTCCCCTACCCGCAAATCCTTGCTGATTAAGGGCAGTATTTTAAACCGGTCGTTTTCCACATAGTCTTTAAGATGACCCATGCGTCCATAAGGGTCAAATTCAGAGCGTGTTCTTACATTTCCTTCCGTGTTGAGCTTCAATAGCCTGTTTTCCTTCAGCATGGAAATATTGATCTGCGTAATCGGGATATCAACATTTCCGGCATTTTTAAAATAAAACCCGAAATAACCTGATTTATCGATCCGTACGACATTGGGTGTTAGCGGAACGTAATTCAACCGTAAGCCTGTACTTTCTTCCACGACGATGGCATTATCTTTTATAACCTCTTCATTATCAGGATTTATCGCCAAAAGATCAAAAGTACCCTGTTCCACTGAAGCGAGTTCCCACCTGACCAGAGCTTCCATACTGGTTTTAAGCTTCAGCACATTGCCTGTTGCCAGGGTATCTGAGCCTTCAACCATATAGACTTCCATGCCTTGTCTGAACCCTGCTCCATTGATGGTTGTGGTAACGATGCCCTGGCCGACCCTTTCGGGGGATGCGCCGAGCATCGTGAAAGGCAGGGATTCTGCACGGATTGATATTCCCTGCGGCTGAGGCAGTTGATTAACGAGCAGGGGCTCGTAGGTCGTTTCAATCAAGATATAGTAGCTACCTGCCCGGGTTGAAGGAATAAGCACCTGCTGATCCAGGCTGCGCGGATCGTTACTTTTTGCGTCGTAATCACCGGGTGCAGGTACGCGGTTATGGGCGACGTATACCGTGTTAACCCCATTGTTCGAGAGCTGGCTGTTAAGGTTGATCAAAAGATCTTTTCCTGACGCTACCGTCACCTGGTAATAAAGGGATTGATTTTTACTTATCTTAGTATTTACGGTTTTTCCCAGCTCCAGTTCTTGCACATTTACAGAGACCCGGTCATCTGAGACGAAGACATTGTTGGTGCGGTTGGTCTCGCTGATGGTATTCAGGATATTGGTTTTACCAATGCCGTAATAGTCACCCGGATCAAGCGTTTTCACAGGATCTGTAACAGAACCTGACAGGGATTCTCCAGGATTGATCCTTACCGAACGCTGGCTGGTTCCAAGCAGGTAGTCCGATACGGTTTCAAAGGTATCGTTCTGTGAAATATATACTGCATCTTTCAGGGATCCGAGAGCAGGATTGGTGCCCGTGTTTTGCACCGTATATCGCACTTCCATCTCATCTCCCAGGGTTACTTGCGGGTCCAGATGCATATCCGTCAGGATCAGATCAGCAGGATCCGGTGTTTGCACAGTTACTGCCCGGGCTATTAAATTGTTATGTTCACCCCCTTGCTCATAGATCTTATTACCCTGGTCCACCACAATGACCAGATAATAGTTTCCTGAGTAAGTTACCGGAATTTCGATTTCGATGCTATCCAGGTAAACGGATCCTTTATCGATGGGATCAAACTGTCTTTTACTGCCAATTTTAATGGTCTCCTCACCGGAAAGATCTTTGGTGGTGCTTAAATAGATCTGATTGATCCAGTTTCTTTTGGGGCGATATTGCGGATCAGCCATGGCAATGGTATCTCCCTGGTTTGCTGTGGCAAACCGCACATTCATCGTTTCACCTGCCAGTATAACCGATGGGGGATTAAAGGCATCTACAGTCAGGTCCGGAGACGCGGATTGGGTTATGTTAACCGGTATGATCCGCTGCTGGTTTTCCCGGTCATTTTCATTTTTGACATTTAGGTAAACATCGAGGTTAAGGATCAGATAGTATTTTCCGTCGATTCCCTGAGGTACGGTAAAGTTTGCGCTGTTGGTATAGGTAGCTGTTGGCTCCAATCCGCCCCTGCGACCTTGATTGGCCAGGTAAAAATCGTTGGGATCGAGGGTCGAGTCTTTAGAAAGGTATAAACCATCCTTCCAGCTAACGGATGAAGGGGCTCCTTCACCCTGATTGCTGGCTTCCCATACGGCCTCATAGGTATAACCGGTGGTCATAGCCCTGGGCATCACCGCATCATCTATACGAAGATCCGCATATTGCCTATCGGGTGCCGGAGGAGAATAGGTTCTGACATAACCGGATTCACCGGGAGACTGATATTTTTGATGGTATCCCACATTGTTGTTTTCATCTTCTTCATATAGATTATCTGAACCATCTGTTAGCACGAAAAAGTTGATATGATCAGGCAAACCAGTGGGAGCTTCAATCCTTGCCTGGTGGCTAATGGCCTGTCCGGGGCTGAGAGAAGCAGTTATTGATTTGGTTTTCAATTTGTGCAGGATACCTGTTTGATAGCTGGTATCCGCTGAATAGTATATATGGTCCGTCCAGTCTTCCGTGATGGGTTTGTTCCCTTTGTTTTCTACCGTCCAGCTTATCACAAAAGTACCTCCTCTTTCCACAGAATCGGGGGCTTGCATTCCGGTAACAGCCAGATCGGGCAGATCACCTATGTAGAGCTGTATCGGTGTAGCCGAACGGGCCACATTATCCGCTTCCATATCGTATTCAAACACCTCTTTCCGGGCATCGGTCTCTAAAAAAACATAGTAGTATCCTTCGCGTGCTACGGGCAATTCTGCTTCCAGGGAGGCCGTATACATATCACCAGCGTCCAGGGAGGAACCTTCTGAATGCGCAACCTGTCCCAGCAGAATGGCTGATGATCTATCCAGGGTATCGGTTTCAGAGAGGTATATGCGGTCTACCCATTGGTTTTCCACCGGTGGGTTGGCGCCTTTGTTTTCTACCATCCACCGGATGTCGATGCGTTCTCCCGACGGGCTGGAAGAAGGAATTTGCATGTTGGTTACCTTCAGGTTGGCCGGTGGGGTAAGGGTAACCTGGATGGGTTCACTTCGTTTGATGTTGTTGTTGACAAAAGCTTCTTTCACGCCCAGCGAATTGCTGACGGCATAGATATAATAAGTGCCTGAATATTGATGGGGAATGGTCAGGCTTATATTTCGCCGGTAACTGCTGTCTATCTCAAGCCTGTCATTCCATGCCTGACAGGAGCCGATATATCCCAGAAAAACTTCATGTTCTGTAAGTTTATGTGCAGTTTGCGGATTAAAGGTTGACTCTTCAGATATATAGAAGGCATCTTTCCAGAAGTCCCATGGAAACAGGCATATGCAATCTTGCATTGTTTTACCGGCACAATTTGGCATGATGCTGCTAAAGATTCTTGTAAATTGTCCTTTGGCATTTTTATCCCCGAAATTTTTCACCTCGTATATCATCTCGATCTTATCACCTGAGAAGACGTTGGTGGGAACGCCCACAGAGGTTACTTCCAGGTCAGGCAGCGGGGGAAGTTGCACCGTAAGCGTATCGTACCGGTAGTTATTCTGTTCGTCCAGCTCATCGATACTGCTGCGGTGATGACCTCTTTCCCCGTCGCAGGTATCACCCTGAAAAGTACCTTTACAATAAGCATCATCATTATCTGTGGTAATAAAAATATAATAAATACCCGAGATCGTTTCGGGGATTTCGATTTCTTTAATTTGCTTATAGGAATCTCCTGGTTTGAGGAATGTTTGATTATCGAAAGCGGCCAGTTGATGATCGTCACCTGCTCTCAGATCTGCGTCAGTGGAAAGCCAGATATAGTCTTTCCATTGTGCATTGACCGTACTACCCTGGCCTTTGTTGGCTACTTCCCAGCTCACATTGATCTTTCCGCCTCCGACCACTTCTTCCTGCACGGTGAAATCGGTTATATACAGATCCGGTTTGCCTGATACAGTTAAGGATTGTGTATCTCCGACACTTGTATAACAGGAGTTCCTTGCATCCACTCTCCAGTTGTAATAAACCTGCGGATCCAGTTGATCTTTTCGTATGCTTATCTTTTCAAGGCCTTTATCTGTAGGCTGTGAAGGTGCGGCATCGGTTGATTCCCACAGGTAGAAATCATAATGTACAGCGTTTTCAGCGGGTTGCCAGGAAAACTTTACCGGTTGTTCCAGGTTCAGGCTGCTGTCGGATGGAAGCATATTGGATACCATGGTGGGGGGTGTACTGGGCAATACGTTAAGGGTTACACTGTCGTTATAAACACATGACAGCTCATTGGAAGCAGATACATAGATAACGGTATCTGTTTGAGGGGCCATTTTGATGGAAGAGACGGTGTCCCCGGTAGACCAGGTATAGGATGAGGCATCTTCAACCTGCAATTCAACGGTATCCCCTGCACAAATGCTTGTGGACGGTGTAGCGGTTATGGAAGGGCTGGGCAGGACGGTTACTGTGTAAGGATCTGAGGTTGCGCTACATCCAAAAGCATTGGTATAAGTTGCCAGCAGATCATTGCTTTCCCTGGCATGATAGATCTTGCCTGTGTCTAAATAATTTTCCGGATTCCGCTGACCGGCGTACCAGGATATGCCCTCTTGATATTGGGTAGAGAGCTTCACAGCAATACCGGAACAGACAGTATCAGATATGCTTTCCAGGCTGGTCTCCGGTTTTTCCGGCCGGGGACGGACATCGATCCTGACGGAGTCCTGGGCAGAACATCCGGTTGCATTGGAGACAGTTACAGTGTAAAGTGTTGTATCCGCCGGCTGCACCTGGATAATGCTTCCACTTTGGCCATTGCTCCAATGATAGGTCTGGCCGCCCCGTGCTGAAAGATTGACTTTTTCCCCGGCACATACAGCCATATCTGGTGTAAGGCTTATGTTGGGAGATGGATAGTTGGTGACTGTTGCCGGGAGGGTATCATTGTGCCTGAATTCATCATCCTGAAGCAGGGTATAAGCGGATACACGGTATGTTGTATCATCCTTACTGAAGTCATAGCGTTGGCTGAAGGTATATACCGCGCTATCTCCGGGCTCCACCGTCAGGGTACCGGTATTTTCTACCAGCGTATCCCGTGAACCCAGAACCAGCGCTACCTCAAATCCGCTTTGTGCCTGGCTTCCATAATTCTGAACGGTCACCCGCAGGGGCACTGAGGAACCGATATTACAGGCAGAAGCAGGAAAAATATGTGTAATACCGATATCTTTGGCGCGGCTGTCAAACTCATCGGCACCGATATCCGGGGTTGCCTCTCTCGGATCCCCTTCAAAATCATGGGTGATGCCGGTCACCGGATCTCCTTTCCCATTCAGGGCAACCTGATTGGTATGCAGATCTGTGGCCGAATTGAACAATGGATTATAGGATAAAGCGTTCTGATCCTGCTGGCTTGCATTCTGCAGGGCTGCCAGATCGATCCGTTCAGCTTCCCAATAGGACAGCACATTGCCTGAGGTGTAGTAATTGTTAAAGTCCGATCCGGAAACTGCATTGTCATTGGCATTATACAATGCATAGCCTCCGGCATGATTGGACAGTATATTATTCATCAGCCGGTTGCTGCTTCCCCCATTGATATACAGCGCCCGGGTTTGACCTGCCGATCCGTATAGATTAACCGAATTGAAGTACAAATCCAATTGGCTGGAGGCATATAAATAGATGCCATATACCTGATCCGGCCCGGATATGGATATCACATTATTGGCTAACAGGCCCCGGTTACCGGAACCGGCTTCGGAATAATCCACATAGATGCCATAATCACTGTTTTGCAGGTGCAGTTGGTTGCCTGTTATTTCGTAATGGTCTGATGCATGATCAAGATGTACTCCTATATAGTTATCTGAATGGCTTTTTATGATATTTTTCGAGAGAACCAGATCTTGATGCCGGTCCAGATAGATTCCTTTAACAGTTTGATCCGTAAACAGGTTGCCGATAATGTGCGTACCGGATTCATATTGATTGTAACTGCCTGAATAATGGAATGCATAAGTTCCGAAGCGGAATTGCGAATTCCGGAATATGTTGTTAACTCCGGCAGATTGAGCGGGGGAGAAAACAAGCGTCTGGTTTGTACCATAGTGGTTATCGGAGATGCCCTCGATATATAAATTTTCAAACAGGTTGTACCTTGCCTCATTCCTTATATCAATCACCCGTGCGTATGAAGTGTTGGTTGCTTTCAGGGTCATTTCCCGGAAGGTGATATAATCGGCTCCATCCAGTTGTAAGGTATAATTATCTCCGGAGCTGGCGGCAAAAGTCATCACCACTCCGGCACTGTCGCCGGATGCGGATGCAAAAGTTATGCGGTTGCTATCGCTTGCACCCTGGATGGGGGGAATCGAGACCTGTTCAAAATAGGTGCTGTCGTGCACGGAAAAATTCACGGGACCGACCACGCCACCCTCTACGAGGGCTTGGACAGCCTTATTGAACGAATGATAATCCCCGTTTGTGCCACCAATTGTATAATCACCGATGATTCCAACATTCAGTGCAGTTGCGGGGAGGGTATCGTTTTCCGTATTTTGATCGTTTTCCCCGTTGGGCAGTTGGGTCCAGGCTGAAAGGGTATATGAATTGCCAGCCACAAAATTGAATGTGCCCAGGGAAACATTGATGTCATTGCCGGGAGCCAGATCGCCCGTCCATGGATAAACTTGAAGGCTGTCATTGACCTTCCAGTAGATGTCCACAGAATCCAATTTTTCATTGGCGTTGTTCAACAATTTTACGGTTACTTCATTTTCTCCGGCTGCAAAGGGAGATATCGGCTCTATCAGATCAATTGCTCCGGCATCGGCCGTATAAGTAGTGAATTCATCGGCACCGATGTCAGCTCCGGAGGGATTTCGGGTTTGGCCATCGTAATCTTCGGTTATTCCGGGAACATTTATTGCGTTGCCATCCAACGTAATGTTGGAGGCATGAAGATTGGAATTGGAAACAAAGCCGGGGTCTACGGAAAAGGAATTGAGATCCTTTCCCGATGAAGACTGCCACTGACCCAGATCTGCCTGATCGCTTCTGCTCCAGTAACCCAGGTTTTCACCGGTAGTATATAGATTGTTATAATCGGAGGCTCCAAAATTGCCGCCGGCATTGTTGTAAATGGCATATCCTCCGCCTTTATTGGCGAAGATGTTGTTATAAATTTCCAGATCATCGCTGTAGTAGATAGAGAAGGCCCTTCCCCGGTCAACATGCGAACTGTTGATCAAAATGCTGTTGAAGACCGCCTGGATGTAATCGGAAGAGGAAAGTTCGATGCCTTGGGCATAATCATCCCCTTCAATAATGATAAAGTTGTTGGCAATTATGGCTGGCTGGACGGCGCTTCCATAAACCCGGTTATAATGTATCCCGTAGCGGCCCCGGGAGATATTGATATAATTCCGTTCAATACGGGTATTGCCATACACAAAGTTGAAAAATATGCCTTTATAGCCCTCATCTGCGCCATTGATTATTTCATTGCCGAGGATGGTTGCTGTTTCCTGGTAATGGAGTGCTATTCCCATATGGGATTGATCCATCAGCTTATTGCCTTCCAAACGGAGGCCTGACTCACGGTTTCCCGGGGAGGAGTTATAACCCCGCAAATAAAAACCATAGCTCCCGTTACGGAAAACATTGCCGGCAAAAACATTATGATTATCAAGATCCTGGCTGCTGCTGCCATTGGGGGAATAGATGATGGCCTGGTTGGTACTGTTAGAGGTTGTCTGGATGCCCAGAAAATGATTGCCTTCAAAATGGTTACAGGATGCTCCGTTGATGAGGCTCACTATTCTCCCATAGCTGGAATGAAGCGCTTTAAGGCTCAGGTTTCTGAATGCTACTCCCTGCGCCCCATCAAGTTGAATGGTGTAATTGTTGTTGTAAGTGCCCTGATAGGCAATGGTCACATCAGCCGAATCGCCGGTAGAAGATTCAAAAATGACCGGTACCTGGCAGGTATCTCCGGGGAAAGCATGAATGGACAACTGTTCTTCATAAATACCGGGGCGAATTTTAAACCAAATGGTGTCGTAGGCACCGCCTTTTTCCAGGTACTCCACGGCTTGATACAGCGAATCAAAGTCGGGTGAGGAGCCCCCTATGGTATAGGTTCCTTCCAGTGCTGTATACAACCTTTCAATAGCCATTGTGTCATTCGACGGATCAATATCGGTATTGCCGTTGGGATTACTGATCCAGGCTTTAATGGAATAACCCGTTCCGTATTGGAAGTCATGGCTGCCCAGCAGGATGGTGTCCTTTTCATTGGTGTTCAGGGAATCGCTCCAGTAATAGGCAGATTGGTCTGTACCATTGATCTGCCAGTCGATGGTCAGTTGTTTGAGCGCTTGTGCGCTGCTGTTTGAAATAATTGCTTTAATATCATAGCTGCCGGGTTGAAAGGGTGGTTCGGGATATTCAAGAGCAGCCAGTACGCCATTTTCTCCGGTAGGTGTATATTCATCAGCTCCAATATCCGGCGGGCTCTGCCGGGTGTCTCCGTCAATATCTGTTGTGATATCGTTGATCTGTTTTCCCTGATTGTTGATCAGCGCACTATTGGTATGCAGATCATCTAAATTTGTGTACAAAGGATCAACAGCATATGAGTTTTGATCCATTGTACTGGCATTTTGCCAGTCGGCCAGCGTTGGCTGATTGCCCGACCAGTAAACCAGATAATTTCCGTTGGTGAGAAAATTGTTGTGATCGGATTGCGTCAGCGCATAAGTACTTGAGGTGTATACTACATATCCCTGACCTTCATTGATAATGTTGTTGTTAAGCAATTTCAAAGAATTTCCGGAATAAAAATACAAGCCATAACTGTTGGAGCCAGTAGTAGGAGTCATCAGGATGTTGTTGAAGAACACATTGACATGTTCTGAATAACGGCAATAGAGCGCATAAGAATAATCATCGCCCCCTACTGTAATGAAATTGTTCGCGATCCAGGTTGGATCGGATGCGCTGGCACTGGAAGAATACAGTTGTATGCCATAGCTGCCGGCAGGCACATAAATGTCATTCTCATTTATACGGGCTCCGAAATTCAAATCATCCGCATCAATGGCGGTATAATCCGTTCGAATGGAATCGGTTTCAAAACGGTTGCCGGTAATTTCAATGTTTGTTTGGTTTTCTATTCGCAGGCCCTGGTATGCCTGATTGATAAATTGGTTATTCCGGATGACCGTACCTGATTCAAGCGCTTCCGAACCATCGGAATATCCCCGGTAATGCATACCGAAAGTGCCATTTTCTATGGTATTATTGATGAAATGATTCAGGGAATCATTGTCTTTTGATGAAGAACCGCCAGGTGAATAGATTATGGCCTGCCGGTCATAGCTACCGGAAGTCGTTGCACCCAGCAGCCGGTTATTTGTCAATATATTGCAAGATGCGTTTTGACGGATATCAATTATCCGGCTGTAATCCTTGTGAAGCGCTTTGATGGTCATGGATTCAAATACAATACCTTTGGCTCCTTTTAGCTGCAGGGTATAATTGGAATCTGCACTGGCAGAGTAGACCAGGTGAACATCTGAGGTATCCATGGACTCGGAGCGGAAAATAACCGGAACGTTGCAATGTACTCCGGGAAATTCCTTGATGGACAGTTGTTCATTATAAGTTCCCGGTCGAACTTCAAAAACGGCTGAATCAATGGCACCACCCTGATTAAGCACGGTTACAGCAGCGGTGAAGTCAACAAAATCCGGTGCAGTACCGCCAATGGTGTATGTTCCTGAAAACCCCGGATAAGTATCCGGCATACGGATGGTATCATTGGAATTCAGCGGATCTGCACTTCCATTGGGATTCTCACTCCATACGACAATATTGTACTTTTTTCCCAGGTCGAAAGACTGATTGCCCAGTTCTACAAAGGTGGTATCTCCAGAGGGAAGGCTGCCGCTCCAGGCATAGGTAGATTGCGTTCCGTTGATGGAATAAATGATATTGGCAGAGGTAAGCGGGTCGGTGCCATAATTCCGCAGCATAACGGATAACGGCTGGCTGCCATGTTTGAAAGGAACCACAGGGCTGACCAGCTCAGCGATGCCTGCATCAGTGGCCGGGGGTGTCACTTCGTCGGCTCCGATGGTTGGGGTAGCGGTATTCCGTATTTGGCCGTCGAAATCTTCATCCACTTCCGGAATGGCGATTCCCCCGTCAAATAATGCAAATTCCTTGATATGCAGATCCTGGTCAGAAAAATACAGGGGGTCCAGCATATATGAATTGCTGTCTAAAGCTGTTTCGCTAATCCATTGATCCAGACCGGACACATCCGTCCCTTCATAACGCCCCAGTATGCTGCCTGTTGTATACCAGTTGTTGTGATCGGACCGGTTGATATCGCTCAGATCATCAAAATGAAATGTGTAACCTCCACCCATGTTGGCCGATATGTTATTTACATATTCAACGCCTGCTCCATATCTTTGATATATGCCGCTGCTGCTGTTTACCTCTGTAGTCCTTAAAAGGATATTGTTATACAGCACCTTATAGTGACGGGATGAGTAGAAATATAACCCGTAGGATGGTTCACTGCCACCAACTGAAATGAAATTATTGGATATCAGTGCATTGTAGTCAGCCTCTCCATCGGTATCGTCGAAATACATACCATATCCACTGTTTTCAAGGTAGATGGAATTTTGGGTTATTGTTGAATTGCTGTAGACATGGCTCAAATGGATGCCAAAAAAATCATGATGACCGGAGGTGGTTTCGATATGATTATTGGAAACCACGGGTTTTTTCTGATAAACCAGGTATAGTGCTTTTTGAAATTGATTGCTGAAATGATTGTTGCTGAAACGGTTTCCTGACTCCCAGGTATCCGGACTGCTGCTGTAGCCTTGCCAGTAAATGGCCTGGCTTCCTCCCTGAAAATGGTTTCCGGAAATGACATTTCCACTGTCGCGATCTTCAATTCCGGAGCCATATGCGGAGTATATCAAAGCTTTGTAGCTGGAAGCAGAAGTTGTGGCAGGCCCTACAATGTGGTTATTCAGGATATGGTTGTTATTTGCCCCCCCACTTATTTCTAAAACTCTGGCATAATATTCGTCTTCGGCTTCAAGGGTTAAATGTTCAATGGTGATATGGTCTGCCCCATCCAGTTTCATCACATATCTGTCGGCGTATGTATTGCCGGCTTTTATCCTGACGGATGAGGTATCACCGGATTCGGATGCAAAGGTAACTCCCGAATAGGATTCATCGACAGGAAAATCCGAGACGGCGACCTGTTCGCTATAGGTTCCGCTGCGAATGTTGAATAACACAGCGTCTACTACACCGCCATTGTTCAGATCATCCACTGCTTCAGACAGGGTAGAATAGTCGGGTGAAGAACCTCCTATATGATAGGTTCCGGAAAGGGCGGCATATAATCCGGGAGTCTTCATGGTGTCGTTTAAAGTTTGGGGATCGCTTCCCCCGTTGGGGTTAGAGGACCAGAAGGTAAGGTCATAGGCGGTTCCTGCTTCAAAGGGGTAGGAACCGATGTTAACAGAGTCTTCTGTGTTACTGGGAAGATCACCGCTCCAGGAATATGCGGTTAAGGTAGAATCATTGATTTTCCAGTGAATGGTAGCTGAGGTGAGGTTGGTTGAACCAAAATTTTTGATCACTGCATATACCTCATTGCTTCCCGAGGGGAATGGAGGTTCAGCGGGATACATTCCAACCAAACCGGCATCAATGGAAGGGGGATCGAATTCGTCTGCCCCAATATCCGGATTGCCTGTATCTCTGGACTCACCGTCAATATCTTCACTGATTCCTACCGGGGATCCTTTGCCATTGAAAGAGATCTGAACCGTATGAAGGTCCTTGTCGCTGAAAAAGAGGGGATCGACATTGAAGGAGTGACTATCCTGTGAAGTCGCATCCTGCCAGTCGGTTAAATGCAGATAATCCGATTCGGCATAAACCAAAACTTCACCGGTGGCATAGACATTGTTGTGATCTGAGGTATCCAGGGCATTAAGCGAATTGAAGTACATTGCCTGACCACCGCCCGTATTGGCAAAAATGTTGTTGTACAGGGTGATCTCACTGCCATTGTAATCATAGAAACTTCTGCTATAGTCAGGATCTGTGCTGGAGACCAAAATACTGTTATGGAAATATTCGATAGCGGAAGAACGGTTGTTGTAAATACCAAATGCGTTATCATCATGGCCCAGGCTGATGAAGTTATTGACCACCTGGCCCCGGGAGGTATCGTGGGCATCACTGTTGTATATACTAAGGCCTTCTCCGTCGGTTGGGATAAATATGTGGTTTTGACCAATATAAAAAGTGCTATCCAGGTAATTTAATTCTATCCCCGTAAAAGAATTGCTTGCGGTATTGGTTTCAATCCGGTTATTCCGGATCACAACGTCTTTATAAAAATTGACCTCTATCCCTTTTCTGCTTTGATTGATCAGTTCATTTCCCGTGATGGTCAGACCATAATCCATGTCATAACTGGATAAACCTTCATAATGGATGCCGTAGCTGCCATTTTCGATAAGGTTATTGATAAAGTAGCTGGAATCGTCATTTAAAGAGACATCCATATCATATATTACTGCCCGGGATGAATAGGTTGAACCGGTATTGACCCCAAGGAACCGGTTGTTTTCAAAACGAAGGTTTGTCGATCCCCCGGATATCAGGATAACCCTTCCGTTGGTGTTATTGGTGGCTTCAAATCCCATATTTTTAAACGTCAGATAGTCTGCCCCCTTGATCCAAACGGTATAATTCTGATTATAACCGGAAGCATGTGATAAGAGGACAGATGTGCTGTCACCGGAAGATGACTGGAAAGTAATGGTATTGGCTGGTGAAGTGCCTGCAATTTCTGGGATGGTAAGCTGCTCAAAATAGGTATTATCGTCTATGTTGAATACTACATTGCCAAGGATGCCACCGCTATCCAATGCATTAACGGCCTCCGTAAAGGTTAGGAAATCAGCACCGGCAGGGCCAATGGTGTAGTTCCCGTCCATGGCCGTTCTTAATCCAGCGGCCCGAAGGGTATCATTGCCATGCAAAGGATCGCCCGGAGCATCCACAATAATTTCCATGTTGTAGACTGAATCATGATCAAATGTATAATTGCCAATATTGACAGTATCTGATTCATTTACTTCCAAATTGCCGTTCCAGGAATAAGGGGATTGGCTTTCACCATTCACCGTCCAGTTTATATCAGCACTGGTGAGGTTTTCATTCAGGCCCACATTTTGAAGGATGACCTGTACAGATTGATTACCAGATGCAAATGGCTTTTCGGGGGCGAAAAAAGCTGACAGGGAAGCGTCGAGGGTTGAATCGGGTTCAAAGGTAAGCAGTAGCTGGGGTTTTTGGCTGGAAAAAGTTGTAGGGGATGCTGAACATTGAGATGCATTGTTATCGCGGACATAGCTGTACTGATTGTAACCATAATAGGTTCTGACGGTACCCCCGCTGCCAGTGGAGCTTAGCCCTTCGTAACAAACATCCACTACCAGATTTCGGGAGCCGTCCCACCAAAACGCCGTATCAAGCGATATGGTATCGAATCCGGTTTGGGTTGGCTGGTATGAAGCAGTGCCATATACCTGATAAAATCCTGAAGATCCGGTAGCGGTCAGATCATCCGTATCTACCAGTTTTACGCGTACCTTGAAATTGGATAAAGGGTAATCCGGAGGATCAGCTATATAAAAACCAAGATCGGTTATTTTGCTATAACCATATATCCCCTGGTTGTTCAATTCATTCGCCTTATACAAAAGATGCATACGCGCGCTTTGATAGTAGGTGTTCACCGGGGAAGCTGAAGTATTGCCGGTGGTGTTCGTTCCGGAACCCAGTTGTATGGTGTTTTGTGCCATACCCACTTGGGCTGTGATGAAAAAAAGAACGAAAATAATGACTTTGCGGAGGTGTAGTTGTGCAGCAATCATAGCTTAAATGGTTAAAGTGATCAAATGTATAATTCATGCTACCTGTATGATGTATACAAGCCAATTTGTTCAACAGCCGAATATTTAGAAATGTTCAAGTTTGATTCTGGAGTTATTAAGCACAAAACATTTATAATCAGATTATTAACAGGCAGCACAAAACGTTAATTTAGAAATCCCTGAAGTTTGATCTGCTGAATGATACTGCCCATGCATCATTGCGATATATCCGTTATTTAGAGATTTTCAGTAAAGTATTGTATAATCAACTGGCGCATCAACAATTATAGAAACGGCAATAACCGGGATCGTAGAAATTCCGGCGGAATGGACTTCGAAGGGGAAGAAATGGAATAATAACAGGTTTTGACTATCTTTGCTGTTGAAGTCATGTTGGAAACTTCTCGGCCATGTTTTTCGCACTGTCAAAATCCCTGAGCGTTCTGATCCATCCGCTGATATGGATATGTATTGTGTTGCTTTTTGCCCTGGTCGTGAAAAAGCAAAAGCTCAAGAAATTTTTTTTATGGCTTGCTTTCGGTTTGTTTTTCCTCTTTGGGAATGAGTGGTTTGTTGACCGTTTTATGAACCGGTGGGAATATGCACCTAAGCCCTTTCATCAGGTGTCACACCATGATTATGGCATTGTCTTGACCGGAATGGGTTCCTATCATCATACAAGCAAAAGGCTTCATTTTTATGATGAGTCAGACCGGTTTATTCAGGCTGTTACTCTATATTTTATGGGCAGGATTGATACCATTATCCTATCGGGTGGTTCCGGACGGATTTCCAATCCTGAATACAAAGAATCCAGCATGCTGAATGAATATCTCCTGCACTGGGGTGTTCCTGAAAATCATATCCTGATTGAACCAGCCTCCAGAAATACCTACGAAAATGCCAGAAATACGGTGCAACGATTTTATCATCCTCATAAAAGCTATTTGCTTATTACTTCGGCCTTCCACATGCGAAGAGCTAAAGATTGCTTTATTAAACAAGGGCTTCGGCCAACGCTGTTTCCCACCGGCCCTAACCAGGAACACGCGGCCATTGAATTGTATTATTGCCTTTTACCCCGTGTAGCTTCTTTCCAAAAATGGAATATCCTGCTCAAGGAATGGTCCGGATATGTGGTGTATGGCCTAATGGGATACCTTTAAGCCTGAGGAAAAAGCCGTTGGTCAATATGGCTGGCTTTTTGGTTTTTGTTTTGCCCCAAAAGCTGTTTTCTACTTTGGGTATTTGCCGGCATCCATTCTCCAAACCATCCAAAATGTATATATTGTGCTTTGTTCTTTAATGCATCATGCAGGTTTAAAAAGTTATGTTATTTTTGTTGATGCTCATTGGTCCTATGCAGAATACACAATCAAATCATACCTGAAGAAATATTCACATGATGAAACAACATTCTATGAGCCGAATCGGATTAATTTTGCTTGGATTTACAGCAAATGAAGCTTATTCTGCAGAAATGTTTGATTCAGAAACGTCGAACACCCCCAATGTAGTTATTGTAGTCACTGATGACCAGGGCAAAGGAGATTTAGGCTGCCTGGGCAGCGCAATCATTCAGACTCCCCACCTGGATCGTTTTTATGAAGATGCGGTAAGCCTGACGAATTTTCAAGTATCGCCCACTTCGGCTCCGACCCGTGCCGGCCTTATGACCGGCAGATGCACCAACCGCACCAACTGCTTTCATATGGTAGCGGGTCGTTCATGGCTGTTCAAAGATGAGAAGATCCTGGCTCAGGGGTTTGCTACCAATGGTTATGCCACTGGAATGTTTGGCAAATGGCATCTGGGTAATAATTATCCCTTCCGGCCTGAAGACAGAGGGTTTCAGGAAGTCGTCAGGCATGGAGGAGGGGGTGTTACCCAGGCACCTGATTACCGGGAGAACACCTATTGTTTTGGTTTTACGAGAATATTCAATTTCAATATTTTAAGCATTTATGGTCCAAAAGAAGTATCCAAAATTAATTCGAATTTCACTGTTAGTCAGTGCTATAGTTTGTTGGATTATACCATTAAATGCCATGAAACCGGATAACCCTATGGAATTTCAATTTGGTATTATAGCAGATTGCCAGTATTGTGATATAGAGCGCGAAGGTATCAGATATCATGCCTTGTCCGAAAGCAAGCTCAACAAGAGTGTGAAACATTTGAACCGGTATGATCCGGAATTTGTTGTGAATCTTGGAGATTTGATTGACAGGGATTATGAGAGCTTTGATGTTGTCCTGCCCATCATTGCCAGGATTAACAGTCCCGTTTACCATGTGCTCGGCAATCATGATTTTTTTGTAGCGGAATCCCTGAAAGAACAGATTCCTGAAAAAATTGGCATGGCATCACGGTATTATGATTTCGTATTAAAAGGCTGGCGGTTTATTGTATTGGACGGGAATGACATCAGCTTTTACGCCTATCCCCGAGACAGTGATTTATATGAGCGGGCCAGGGTATATTATGAGCAAAACAATATCCAGTCTCCGACATGGAACGGCGGCATTGGGGATCAGCAAATTTTGTGGCTTAGAAATGTGCTGGAAAAGGCATCCAGCCAAAACGAAAAGGCAATGATATTCTGTCATTTTCCCGTTTATCCGGAAAACATCCATAATTTATGGAACGATGAAGAAATCGTCCGTTTGCTCAGTCAGTATTCCTGTGTTAAAGCTTATATTAACGGCCATCATCATGAGGGAAATTACGGGAAGAAAAATGGTATACACTATTTAACCCTGAAGGGCATGGTAGATACGGAGCACAATGCCTATGCAACGGTAAAGGTTTATCATGACCGGCTTGAAGTGGAGGGATATGGTCGTGAAGGGTACCGGGTGATGGAGATACAATAGGTATTATTTGGCTAACAAAAAATGATCATTAAAATGCAAGTAGTTTTGCGAATAATTGCTAAGCTGTATTATTCATCAAATAATGGGAAAAAATTTATAAACAATAGGATATTAGCGATTTACTCATTGTGATCAAAAATTATATTTTATGCATTTTTTCTGAGTGCGTCAATTTTTGTGCATCTGCTGTGTTGCGAATATAGGGGAGTATTATAGAAAGCCTCGAATCAGGGTTTGCAGAAAAACACAAAAAAATCCTTTTCGGTCAGTATCATTGAAGACAGGACCGAAGAATATGCCATGGAGAAAAAAGTCCAGGAAAGTGAGCGCCGTTTGGCCACCTTAATGAGTAACCTGCCAGGAATGGCCTATCGCTGTTTAAGGGATGAAAACTGGACCATGGAGTTTGTCAGTGAGGGTTGCAAAAAACTCACGGGGTATGCTTCAGCGGATCTCACCGGAAATCGTGTTTTATCCTACAACAGCATCATCATTCCTGAAGACCGCGCAATGGTGAAAAAGCAGGTATCGGAAAGTCTGGCTCACTTCCAGTATTTTGAAATTAAATACCGGATCCGTCAGCCATCAGGAGAAATACGCTGGGTATGGGAAAGGGGAACGGCCGTGCCTGATGACACCGATCAGTTAACAGCCATAGAAGGTTTCGTTACCGACATTACCGACATCAAACATGCCGAACAGGAGCTCATAGAGAAGGAACAAGCCCTGCGCAAACTCAAAGATCAACTGGAAGAAGAAACCATATACCTTCGTGAGGAAATTAAGCTCAGCAGCAATTTTGAGGAAATTATATCCCGGAGCGAGGTTTTTAGGAAAGTGCTCAGGCAGGTGGAGCAGGTGGCAGCTACTGACTCTACGGTTTTGATTCAGGGGGAGACCGGTACAGGCAAGGAACTTATTGCCCGTGCATTGCATAACAACAGCGACCGCAGCAATCGTTCACTGGTAACCGTTAATTGTGCAGCCCTTCCTTCTGAAATGATCGAAAGCGAACTTTTCGGGCATGAAAAAGGAGCCTTTACCGGTGCGTATACCAGGAAAATTGGACGATTTGAACTGGCCCACCAGGGAACCATTTTTCTGGATGAAATTGGTGAAATGCCTTTGAACCTGCAGACAAAAATACTACGAGCCCTGCAGGAAGGGGAATTTCAACGCTTGGGCAGCTCCGAGACCCTTCATGTGGATACGCGGGTGATAGCCGCAACCAACCGGGATCTGGAAAAAGCCATTAAAAAGGGAGAATTTCGGGAGGACCTTTACTACCGGCTGAATGTCTTTCCCATGAATGTTCCTCCTTTGCGGGAAAGGAAAGAAGATATTCCCCTGCTGATCAATCATTTCATCAAAAAATACGCTGCAAAGACCGGCAGGCAGATTAAAGAAACGTCTCAGAAGGTAATGGACCGGCTGGTGGAATATGACTGGCCGGGCAACATCCGGGAACTGGAGAACATCATAGAGCGTGCAGTTATCCTCAGCAATAACGGACGCATAACCATAGGCAGCTGGATACCGGAAAACAAAAAAATGGTACAAAAAAACATCCTGACGCTTGAAGAAAATGAACGGCAGCATATTCTCAAGGCCCTCAAAGCAACCAATTGGCGGGTAAGCGGCGAGAAAGGCGCCGCCAAACTGCTGGACATGAAACGTACTACCCTCGAAGCCCGGATGAAAAAACTGGGCATTACCCGTCCCTCTTAAATGCCAATATACTAATCCTAATTCTAAGACATGCGGATACCGGCCATCCGTATTGATCATACAGATAATCTGATGGCATCTTAAGCTGATTTATGTCAAATGGCGGGGTGGTTTAAAAGAAAAGGGATGGATGGTTTAATAAGATTTCCCATCCACCCCTTGATGATATATTGATTGTAAGGATTGCATTAAATGTTCAACTTAGTGAAATCATAGCCTTCTTCTTTACTGATAGCCTGAGCTACAACTGTCAGCAATATCCCATAAATTACCTTGGAAGAAATATCGGCAATGGTATAGGTTATTTGCCTGGCCACTACACCGGTTTCACTGAAAAAGCCACCTTCCAGACCAATGAGATGGGGCATCAGATAGGCACCGGGGTATAGCATCCATGAAAAAAGGAACAATCCCCAGATTGCACTCAGTCCTCTTCTTGCTTTGTCTGGTACATCTTCTTTGCCTTCTTTTATAACCCGATTCATCAGTATAAGAATATGAATGAAGAAAAGGGTTGATATACCACCCCAAATAAAGAAGTTGCTGATATTTGAAACCTCATAAAATTGACCAATGTAACCGGTAATAATCATGGCTGCCCCTGAAAACCAGAATTGATTACGGATACTTCCAAAATTGCTTTTTGTCAGCGTAATGACAAATAATATCTGGAAAAGCAGCATGGGGACATCAATCAGCCAGTTGAGGTAACGATACCCGTTATTGAAGAGATCTGCCCCGGCAGCAAGAAAATATCTGCCTTTCTCCGGATCAAACTCAAATGAACTGGTCCAGTTGTTTGCCTGCTTAAACAAAAGTAAAAATGCACTAACCATAACAACCACAGAGATCACCGAAGAAATTCTATATTTCGGCGATACTGTCCTCATGGTCAGTATAAAATAAAACAGTCCGGCAAGCATCACAGCATAGCCTAATGTCAACACATGGGCAACTATTTGATATCCCATTTCTGAGAATCCCTGCTCCATGCCTACATAATTTTCAAATGTTGCGTTTCCTAAAGTTTTCATCTGTTTAAAATTTTTGTTGTTAAAAAAGTGCCAAAAATTTTGGCACATTCAGGAACTCCCGATGAACTTTTTTAATCATTCT
>CAYYLT010000005.1:0-28574 GCA_964472385.1 uncultured Bacteroidales bacterium | reverse complement strand
ATACAGCTTCGCTTTGCCGCCTCGTAGCTGATGCACTAAAGACTTTTTCAGCAAAACCTAACAAGGTATGGGTCAGACATGGCTGTATATACAAAACAGCTCAGGATGTGGAATAGAGGAATAAACCGGTAGCGATTGCGAAACCAAAACTCAAAAAGGTACCCAATAATATATATTCTGTAAGGGGAATCTCTTTCCTTGTATTATTCATATCCTTGAAACGAAACACCGACTTGGCCGTTAAGAGAAATCCAATGGCCTGCCACTGTCCAAAGGAAAGGAATATCAAGATCAGAACCCTTTCTATGATGCCTATGAACTTACCCGCATGGATCACCCCATATTCCTTGTTGTTCTCATCTTTGGGTTGCCAGGGTGAGATGATGTGTTTGATGATAATCGATGTAGGAAGGGTAATGAAAAAATAGCCTGTCACGATCTTCCAGGGAAGGCTGCTGAAAAACGGGATAACCTGGTTCAGTTGACCCGTGTAGTATAAGACAATAATTAACAAGACCATAAGGTGGAGTACCTGATCTGTTATAAACCATTTCAATGGTTTTTGATTGTTTTTGGCGGATTTCAGCAGATCGATCAAAAAATGGCTCATGCCAATGAAAATGGCATAAGGCCAGAAACGGATCTCCCAGGTAAAAAGCAAAGGAAGAGCCATATGGATCGCTGCATGGACATATAAATGGCAGGATTTCAAGCCATGTGTTTCCTTCTTTTGGATCCATGTCCCGGTTTGCAATAGAAAGTCACCAAGCAAATGCGCCAGCAACAGTTTTGTAAAAAGCATATCAGCTGCTTCCATATTCATCGGCGTATTGTCGAACCTGTTTTTGGTACCGGTTTTCCAGCATGGTTATCTCTTCCAGGTAAACCCGTTGCAACCGTTTATGCACGGCAGGCTGACTAATCTTCAGGTGCTTCGCCAGGGCTTTTTGGTTGGTCATTCCGCTTAAAGCCAGCCAGGCTATCTCAGCAGATTTGTAAGACCAGCCAGTGATCAATGCATCTGCCAGTGCAAAACCCACCCGCATCTCATCGTCCAACTCCTGCCAGGGACTATGCAGGGCAATTTTAACCTTTTCTTTTACCATTTGATCTAAGAGCTGGCCCGAATATCGGTAGGCAGCTCCATCTGACTCACTGATGTTATCGCTGGCATAATCCTCAGTGCCAATGCCAATGGCCATCCTTACATCCATATCCAATGCATTGAAAGAGGGAATAGCATTTAAACCAGAGCGGATCAGCAGCAAGAGCAGTAGCGTCTTCTCAGGCTTTGTCACCCGTACCTGAAAGCTATCCCCCCTGAAAATATCCCATTGATCAGCCCGATCCAATAGTCCTTTTGGGAATGCATTCAGAATTTCTTTAAGCTTATGCAGCCAGATGCTTTTATCCTTCATTTTGTATGAAGATACAATATCTCCGGTAACAACCCCGATTAGCATGTATGATGATTTGTGCGAATATAACCAATATTTGTTATAAAGTCAAAATATAACCCTTAGAATTTATAAAAACCTGTTTCATGCTGCATGCTTTTTAATCCGGTAGGCAACCGGGGCCATAAAACAAATATTCCCTCAGGGTTATTCAACCTTTATTAGCTGGTGTTCCATAAACTTTTCTCCGGATAACACCTTCCGGATGAATTTAATCACCGGCTGATGGTTTCGATAAACGAAGTAACTGGCATAGGAATGTTTACCCCCTTGAAAGGTAACAAGCCTGTAGGTGCCATGCAGGTCATGAAGATGTCTGGCTATGGAGTAGGAGCCAAAAAAGATGAGCCATCCCGGGGCATGGGGTGGACAATAGTGGTGGGCTGCTGTAGCATAGGGTACCAAAGGATCCTCATCACCATGTAGAAAAAGCATGGGGACTTTATTTTCCGGCGTTATCAGGCTAAGATCCATGATGGCTCCAGCTCCGGAAGCAACACCGGCATACTGAAATTCCGGAGAGAGCTTGTTGTCATAAAGCTGCATGGATGGCCTGTCCCAATAAGCTGCGTGTATAACGGCTTCTGCTCCCGCACTGCTTCCGGCAATGAAAATCCGGGAGGTATCAATGCCATATTGCGGACTCCTGTCAATAAGCCAGGCGGTAGCATGCCACAACTGACTAACAGCCATACGGATGGCTTTTATCTTTTCCGATAATATACCCTGACACCCAAAGTGCTTATCTTTCATATAAAGCGTATAACTAATAGAAGCACAGGCCATATTATTTTTTGCCAAATACCGGGCCAGGGCATGTCCGGCACTTTTGTCTCCCGTTGAAAATCCGCCACCATGAACAAAGATAACCAAAGGCATAGCCTGCCCCGGTAAATCATCCGGTAAAAACAGGTCCAGTGCGAGCTCTGTGGTGTCATGCCTGAAATAGGTGTGGGTCTGATGCTCCTGCGCCTGAACAAATGTAACCGATATTGCGCAGCACAAAATGATGGTTGTTGTCAAAAACTTGATCATATTTTTTTTTCAAATATAACAAAAACCTGTTTTCACAATGCCTGACAAATGGTAGAAAAAAAAGCCAAGACAAGTATTTTGCTAATCTTGTTGCACTTCATCTGCTTCGATGGTTTCAGCGCGCAGTAATCCTATGCAGGTTAGGTTCGTTGCATCATAGGTGATGCGCTACAGCCTTTTTCATCAAAACCTCAGTTATAAGCCGGGCAGGGCCCCATCCCTTTCGCATCCCTGCAGACCCTCCAACCCAGACGCAACTGATGCGATCCCAAGCTTTTCCATTGCAGCCCGTTAAATCCTGCTTCATATCCATAATTGATATAGAGATGCTCCCAAACCATCCCCAGGGCAGCAGCCAATGCCTTTGATCTTCCAGGCAGATCATCCATGGTTCTGCGGTACGACAATCCGACCCAAACCCGCCCAGCATATAACACTTTCAGGTTGATGTCAAGTTGCTTATGCAATTGGTCATTCCACTTAAAGGCTATAGCCGGTTGAAATGCCAGGTCATCATCCGGGCCATCTATCCGCATTCCCCCCAGGAAAAAGTATGTTCGGGTATATTTTGGTGAAGCCGGTGGTTGGGAAAAGCTGCCGGCTGATGGTATAAGGTTGGCGGCTGTACCGCCTAAAAAATATTTCGGAGAATAGAGCAGAAAAGCAAAATCAGCATCGGGACGGATTAAACTTTCCCTGCCGCCGGACACGGCAGGATCGTTGGCATAATTGTCAAACCCTGACTGATCAAGATAATGTTGTTCTGCAAATCCCGCCAGTGCCAATGAAAGATGAATATCACGATGCCGGGCCAGCAATATGTGGTAAGCATATGTAGCCGATAGCGCTAAGGTTCCGCCGGGGCCGTTTCGGTCTTTCATCAGCTTTGCGCCCAACCCGTGGTAGTTACTGGCTTTAAAATGGTTAGGACCTATACGTCCCTGAGCATACAGCAACTGCGTGTTGGGTGCGCCAGGCAGTCCCAGCCACTGGTGGTGATGGGCCAACGATATGGTATAGCAATTGTAGCGACCGATAAGAGCAGGATTCATCAGGGTATAATCCACAAAATACTGATTGTAGGCTACCTGTTCCTGTCCGTAGGTAACCGGAAGCATCATCAACAGCAAGATGGAGGGCAGGAGATGCTTCATGTCAGCGTATTAAAGTTACATGGCCTTTTTTGCCGGGCGATCCGTCGTCAAAAGTGATCACATACCAATATGTACCGGCACCGGCAGGTTCTCCGCGGTATGTGCCATCCCATCCAGGGTCTCTTCCCCGGTATTGGATAATCTTCCTGCCAAAACGATCGTAAATCTCAATGGTAGCCCCCGGATGGGTTCTGAAGTAGGGTACCTCCCAGGTATCGTTGATACCATCACCGTTGGGGGAGAAAAATTCAGGTATCTTAAAACCTTTGGTTACAAGGATATCATCGGCACCCCTGCACGAGTTGGTATCCGTAGCTACTACAGCATATGTTCCGCCTTCATCTACCAGGATAGATGCTGTTTGCCTACCGGTTGACCATTCATAAGCGCGGTAATGGTCACCCGGAGAAAGTTCAATGTGGGTGCCCGGCAGCAGGGAGGTATCATTTCCCAGGCTGACATCCGGGTTGCGGAAAGCCAGCACATTTTGGCAGTACAGCTCCCTGGTAGGCGACCCTTCATCAACAAGTAAGGATACGTTGTACATCCCAGGCTGGTCATAAGTCACTTTCGGGGGATTTTTGCCGTCATAATAACCTGGCGAGGCATGGTCACAGGGTAAGAAATGCAGCCGCGTGAGGGTATTGTTGATGTTAGCGATCAGCAGATACAAGCTGTTGCCTTCACGGTAGACAGGAGAAAGCCCATGGGGTTGATCCATTATACCAATATTCCCCAGTGATTCATAACCTGGTGTAGCTGCAAGGTCATTCCCAAAATCAAGTCTGATCAGCTCGTTAGCATAATGGTTGACCACAAACCCGAAGGTATGCTCGCAGTCGCGAACAATGGTAATGTCAAACGGGAAGTTTAGCACCCCGGATCCTCCGATGTTAATCCCCAAAGGGGTATTGCTGAGAGAAGAACCAAAATGAAGCCGCGTTACCGTATGGGAACCAAAATTGGTGATAAATGCAAACCACTCTCCCCTCTCCACCAGCGCATGCAACCCACACGGCTGGTCAAGCCGGCCGGTATTCCCCAGGTTTTCTCCCTGTGGGGGATTATCCAGTCCCTGCGCAAAAGTCAGGCGGGTCAGGGTATGATCGGTATAATTAACAGTCAACCCCGTCCAAATACCCCCTTCACGGTTCATAAACAGGTCAATGGGATAGTTCAGTTCACCGATATTGCCCAGATTGGTAACGGCCGGGGTGTTATCCAGCGAAGTGCCAAATGTTAGACGGATAAGGGAAGAGGCATTGCCAATGCCACCGGTGACGAATCCATACCACTGATCCCCGTCCTGCACAATCTGAATGCCCTCAAGGTGCACCAACCCTCCCAGCTTCCCAAGGTTGACCGTAACCGGGGATCCCTCAGGCTTGTCGCCGTACTTATTGCGTGTCAGCGTACCATCCACATGATTCGTAATAAAAGAATAATAACCCTCGGATGTTTTGACCAGGTCAATGAAAGCCGGACCATTCACCTGTCCGATATCGGTCAGATTATCCCCCACCGGAACAAACCCCAGGCTGCCGGAGCAAAAATCCCAAAAATAGGAGGATGCATCATCCCGTAAACCGGTAACTTCCATCGAATCATCAATGCACATGGTATCAGGCATCGCAAATCCGGGTTGCGAATAAACCTGCATGGCAGGAAAGCAAAAAAGAAACCAGGCTATGAGGATGATCTCAGATTGCGTGCTCATCATTTTACCCTTTCTACATTTATCGGGCGTATCACGATCACAGGGCAACATTAGCAGGTTTATTAAAAGATTGCAGAGCCCGGCCTTCATTTATTAGCGTTTATCCGGGGTTTGCGGAAAAACCTGCCGGTAAACTGAAAGGCAACACAAACCTTTCCTCCGGAACAGGCGAAAAATTCAATAAACCATCATTGTTTCACCATCTTGACTTTCGTGTTTATTGTTTCGCCATTTACCAGTGCGCCTTCAAGATGAAGGATATATATTCCCCGGGGGAGGTCGGAGGCTGTCCACGATAAGACATGGTCTCCCCGGCTTCCGGGCAGGTGGCTTACCTGATCAATTCGCTTACCCTCCAGCGAGGTGATGCTCATGGTCAACCTGGTGGCTGCCCCGGCAAGGGTATAGGCCACACGGATATGCCGGGAAAATGGATTGGGATGGACAACAATGTGCTGAGCTGCTTTCAGCTCATGGATCCCTTGTACCACATCCGATCCCCCATCAAAGCGAAGCTGGTTGTTCACCTCAAATACCTCCCGGATATCATCTCCGTCATCAATGACGGCCAGGAACTCAACTTCCTCACCTTCCGGCAGTGTATACCGGCCTTTCAGCGTATGTTCCTGGTAGGTATCAAACGAATCGATCCTGACCTGGCTATGCGGTAGTTCGGCAATACCACCCCCTACCACCGGATAGACCCTCAGATGCACATCACTTGCGGGCACACCCCGGTTGACAGCCGTCACCTCATACAACACCTGGTTGCCATTTTGCATCGAAGAGGCTCCAAAAAGCTGGAAATCATGAATACGGAATTCCAGCTCTTCTTCATCGCTGTATCCATAGGTGGCAGGTATGGACGTGCCTTCATAGGTGATTTCAGAAGCCCTGATAAGCTCCATTAGTGCGGTTTTGTCTTTGACAGTGTGCTTCAAAAGGTAAAAAAGGTTAAATTCCTTGGTCTCTCCGGGTACCAGAGAACCTAATTCCGCAACGATGAAGCTGTCGCGGAGCATAAAACCTTCCGGCAAACGATCGGCCTGTACTTTATAAAACTTCCCGGAGCGGATCTCAATCCGGGTGTTCGATGAAATGTCATTGCCGGTATTGGTCACTTCAAAAAGGGTATTCAGCAATATTTCACCGTCCGGCTCAAACATCAGGGTATCCTCCAACGGGTAACCGTTCAATGCTTCTATGCGCTTACTGATACTTATCCGGGGACCTACAGGATGAACATAAAGGGGTCCATGGGGATCCGTATAAGTATCATAAGCATCAGTGTATTCCAGCGACTCCCCGTGGACCACCTTAAGTTTTTCCCCCCTGTTCAGGCTGTTCACACCTACCTTCTGCATCAGGTAGAGGGTGGTGGTATCCACCGACGGAAAGCTTTCAAAGACAGACAGGTCCATTTCTGCACCCCCCTGCCCTGTAGCTAAAATATTGGTCATCGCGTCAAAATCTTCAGGCGCCGGCTCATCAACGGACCACTTGACATCGCCAATAAAATCCAGGTTCGAAGCAGGGTTCACGGTAAGCTTACCCAGCGAAGCCTGGTCAATGACCAGATCCTGAAATTCGGTAATCCGGCCCGCATCATTTTTATCGGTCACACAGAACATCGCCTGCGGCACCTCGTATTCGTAAGAACCTTGGCTTTCACCAGTATAAGCTACCTGTTCTGTTTTCATTTCAAAATCTATGGTATAAACTCCTTTCTGCAGGTTTTCATCCATTTTGAATAGATAGACAAAATATCCCCTGCGTGAGGGTTGCAAAAGGTTCAAATTGTTACCGGGTTTGACCAGCACCTCGCCTTCAGGCTGGTTAAACCGCCAGCCCGCCTCAAAGGTACCCACATCATCGCCGGGTACCAGGGGCCGAGGATAGGCAACATAGCTGAATACCGGGCGGGTGGAACCCAACTCACCGGGGACAACAGGGGTGAGGGTGGTGTTTTTCCAGTTGTTGTCCGTGCCGTTATTCACCTCGATGCGTACCAAAACAAAAGTACCCGACGCTTCTTTGGGAAATTCACCCAGGGCAGGAATAGAAGGATCAGGATCCGGAACAAGGGTTACGGAAGTTTGATCCCGGGAGGGATCGATGATCGATGAGGTGTTGATAGAAGGCTCGATCAGGCTGCACGGATCTTTACCCCCTACAATGGTGGTCACAGCACATTCTCCATGTCCGTATGACAAATGGTAGGGGTCAAAACCGATGTCAAACTGGTGGGGCTCCTTTTCATCGGTGATCATATGCCGCAGATAGGTTGTATCTTTCCCATAACGGACGTTGGAAGGCACCACCTGCGAAGCAAACTGGATATCGGTACCCCGGGCAAATGAGGACAAGACATGGGAGAAGATGACCCAGGGGGAGCCGCCGAATATTTCTTCTACCACCAGTATGCCGCCTTTACTGATCTCCAGGGAACCTTCCCTGCCCTCTCCTTCATATTGGGCATTGATGCTGATATGGGTATTGCCCAGCTTTTCAAAATAATCATCCCCATAGGTTTCATCCGGACCGGCATACCAGCCGGAATCCACCATACCGTAAATATCATCCTGGAAGGGCTCGGCAGGATAATTCAGGTATTCCTCTCCATCCCCCGGCATAAAACCGTCATGCAGAAAGCCTGTCTCCGAGCTGAAACGGTCCCCCCGGTCATCAATCCAGTCGTCAACCCCGTCAAAATTGTCATCATCCAACGCCGGAGGGATAAGGATTTGAGGTACATACACATGATATTCAAAGGGATCTTCCCATATTTCAATGCGGTTGCCGGTGTTGGGGTTATCGATCCAACGTTCAAAGGATTTGTTGTCGATCTGTATGATCGAATCGATGTTATAGCTTCCATCCTCATTTTTGGGCAGGGTGATCGAATATCCGCCCATCCCCCGGGGGATGGTATAGATGAAATAGCCAAACACACCGTCGCCATAGCTGTCAACGCCATCTATCTCCTGGGAAGGATCGTTAAAATCCACGTCGTATCCTACATTCCGTATCCAGTAGTAGGTATATTCGGTAGTGGCATCGATCTCAAAGGTGATATCGGCTTTTCCTTTGGAAGGCAGGTAGTTGATCTTTTTGCCTGTGGGATCTTTGATGATAAAGTTGTTCGACAGGTATTCGAATTGCAGGGGATTGGGCAGGGGTGCCCAGTAGGTATAAGTGGTACGGATGGGTGTCACCCTTTTCTCGTTGAAGATGGTCTTATAATCAATTTTCGAATAGCGGGAGCTGGAGGGTGTGGGATGGTACATATCGATTTCTTCGCCTCCAAGGGAAAGTACGGCAATAAATTCATTGTGGGGCTGCGGGGCATTCCCGGGGCATCGGTCTGTGGGCTTAAGCCGGTAGTTGACAGCAGCCGTATCGATGAAGGTATATCCCTGGTAGTTGTTGATCCGTTGGAAGATAAGCTGTTTCCAGTCAACTTCACCGCTTTCATCCCGCATCATCCAGTATTTCCATGAGGTATCGCTAAGGTTGGCATTTTCAATGTCCCCGGCATAGGGGTAGAACATATTGTCAAGTGGTTCTTGCATCTCGCCGTGAGCATAACCAATACCGGCAGCCATATCGATGAGGTTGGGCGGATCAACCCAAATTTCGTAGGAACAATAGGGATCGTAGTACTGGTATCCATCCACCTCCCCAATCTCCCAGGTCACTTTCCATACCCGTATCTTATCGCCCGGTTCATCAATGTCTACGACACCGTCGCCGTCGGTATCCTGTGCCCGTCTGCCGTCATGGTCGATATCTTCAAAAACAATAGCATCATCACCGGTTTTCAGGTGGTTCCAGGGATTGGCCCAATAAACCTCTGATTCTTCAATGGTATAACCCTTGGGGTAAATAGAAGCTGTATCGAGCCACACATCCGGATCTCCATCACTATCCATATCGTAATCGGGAGAATCTTGATCATTGCTGCCACGAAGCACATCGATGAACTTACCACCGGGTGTTTTAAGGATTGGAATATTGAGTGATCCGTCGCTCCAGTAAAACGGCACATCCTTCGGTATATACTGGGTGTACACCACCTCTTCGGCGGAGGTACGTTGCTTGTTCTCCATATTCATAAAAACCTTGAATGGCTGATAACGCATGCCCAGAAAATTTTTCCAGTTCACATCGGTATCCGCAAAAATGCGGGCACTGAACATCACTTCCGCATAGTTTTGATACTTGCCCGACCGGATAAGGGCTCCGTCCTGCCGGGCATACGTAAGGGAGGAAAAGGAAGCGGCCAGCAGGTTGTCCCGGCTCAGATATTTATCAATATCTTCGTGGATGGGATCTTCCGGATGCGGCGTTCGCAGGGTATATACTATCTCCTCTGCAGCACCTGCATCAAGTGCAATATCCCTGAAAGTCAGGGCATGACCGTTCAGGGCATAACTTCCCGGTGAACGGTTCACTTCAATGAGTTCAAAATAGTCGCAAAAAGTTTCAACCACTTGGATCCCCCGGATTGATTTACCGGAGAGATTTCGCGCCAGCACCTTTACCTGAAAGGTATCAATCCGGTCAAAAGAAATGGCATTGCGACCGACAGTGAGATCACCGGGCAATTCATTTTCAACCCGCCGGGTAATATCCACCTGTGAGGAGAGGCCATACAGGAGTGCATCGAGCGTCCATTGCAACTGCCTTCTTTCTTCCGACATCCCGCCGGCAGTTGGTAATCCCAAATTGCACAGGATCTTCCCGCCCTGAGGTGTTGTATATTCAAATATTAAGGGCCGCCCGTCATCGGCCGCGGCAAGCACAACTTTTATGGCGGAAGCCTTAACCTCGGGCACTGTCCCCGAATATAGCGCATTATTCATGGCAGTGGCACTAAAGCCTGCCGGATGGGAGGCATCCGAAACCTCCACAGCCAGCTCCCCTTCCGAATCGGAGTTGAGCGTATTGGAGAAATCAACAGCCACATCCTGCATGTATCCCAGTGATTTGAGGAAGCCGATGGCATTGCCCTCGGCATAAACGGTACCCCCACTCATCAGAAAACTGTCCAGCTGCATTTTCATGCCTGCAGCCTGCCGGGCTGCCTGATCAGGATAATAAAGCCCATCATCTTCCTTAAAAGAAAAAGACGGGACAACCAAAATCCGGGTCGACCTTCCCAACCCCCGTCCTGCAATATCCTCCTCATCTACCTCCACAAGCATATCTGGATACAGATAGGTGGAAAACAGGTTCTTAAAATACATGGCTTCCCATGTCACACTGTTCTCATTAACCGTCAAACCACTCTTAAATAAGGCTACCCGGTCTTTTTTCCTGTTAAACCCAATCGCATGATGCGTATGCTCCTTCCAGTCATATCCGGAATAAGAACGGGTGTTCACGGCAGCATATCCCCCCGGTATTTGCCGGGGAATGACGAAACTGCCTTTGGAGGAACCCTGCAGTATCCGGTATACCGAATGCTCACCATACGAAGGGAACAGCTCCTCATCCACGGCTGTCCCCCTTGAATGATAACTTTCATCGGCAACGGATAACACCAGCTTATAGGCTTGTAAAAACTTGTCCTGGGAGAGACCGGTGGGTACAAAATGACCCTCCTGCGCATGGACAGATAAGCATATCCATCCCGCACATATGGCTAGCATTGTTTTTTTCATGGCGGAAGTTTTTCTCTACCTTTTTACGCGATAGATCATGTAATGTTTTGCATAAAAAACACAAGTATTGTTCTGAAAAATAAATGACACACTGGTTAACAGAAAGCTAACGGATGAATGCTGCTCAATAAAAATATTCATTTTTTTCCTTTATGATGCATATATATGGGATATAATCTCTATATTTATAGACCCAATCTATTCATTGGAAGCCAAGATATAAGGCGAACCAATGAATATGCCTGGGGAATCCCGGTTTAACCCAGCCTTTTACCGTCAAAACCATCTGTTCATGAACAAAAAGTTTTTCATCATTGCTGCGATTGTACTGTTCCTTGTCACAGTCGGCATTTTTTTAGCACGCGCCTTATTGAAGGAGGAAGTCCCCCAAAAAGCTTTCACACCTTACATCTCTGCCTACACTTCGGGTATTGTGTCAAACCGCTCTGGCATCCGGGTAATGCTGGTGGAGCATATGCCGGGAAAAACAAGAAACCAACCCCTGAAAAAGAAAGTCTTTGACATAAAACCCCGCATCAAGGGAAAAGCGTACTGGGCTGATCAGCGTACCATCCTATTCCGGCCTGATCATGTATTGCCTTCCGGAACGGAATTCAAAATAGCATTTGACCTGGGCAGTATCATGGAAGTGCCTGAAGATAAGCGTTATTTTCATTTCCATTTTCAGACGATCGACCAATCTTATGAACATCATTTTACAGGCCTTCGGGCTTACAATCCGGGGGATCTTCAACATCAGCAGGTTTTGGGCAAAGTGATCACAGCCGATTATGCTGAAAACGAAAAGGTAGAACAGATGCTGGCTCCACAGCAGGATGGACGTGAATTGGAGGTAACCTGGCAACATGGACCTGATGGGATCACCCACCAATATGCCATTGAAGAAGTAAGAAGAAAGGAAAAACCCGCCGAAGTTATCCTGGAATGGGACGGATCTAAGATAGGGGCTCAAGAAAAAGACCAGCAAACCATTACCATTCCGGCACTGGATGAATTTGAGATCGTAAACCTTCATGTCGTGCACCAGCCTGAACAATACATCTCCGTTAATTTCTCCGATCCCCTTAATGAAGATCAACAGCTGGAAGGCCTGATCCATTTTGCATCCGGCACAAGCCTGAAGTACATGGTAACGATGAATGAACTGCGGATATACCCTGAGGTCAGGCAAACCGGTAAAAATAAACTCATCATTGAACCACCGGTGGAAAATTCCCTGGGTTATCGTCTGGGAGAAAGATGGAACGCCACCATCAATTTTCACAGCCTGAAACCTGCTGTCAAATTTCTCGGAGATGGCAGCATCCTGCCCCGGTCGGAAAAGGGACTGATCCTTCCCTTTAAAGCGGTCAACCTAAGCGGGGTTCATGTTCGTATCATAAAAATTTACGAAAACAACATCCTCCAGTTCTTCCAGGAGAATCAATTCGGAGGGGATAGAGACATCAAGCGGGTTGGAAGGATCGTATACCAGCAAAACATTGAACTAACCTCAGATAAACCTGTAAATCAGGGTGTATGGAATACCTATTCGCTGGATCTGTCCAACATGATAGAAACTGAACCCGGGGCCATCTACCGTGTGCAAATCAACTTCAATCAATCACAATCCCTGTATCCTTGCGGTGAAGAAGAACAGGCAGCAGACATTGCATCAGTTAACGCCTATGATGACGCATTCGGGAAAGAAAATCCCGGAGATATGCATTACTGGTCCTACCGGGGATATAACCACTACAACCGCAATAATGATTTCAACTGGCGGGAAAGGAATGACCCCTGTAAAAAATCTTATTATCTTCGCTATCAGCAGGCCATCTCGAAGAACATCCTTGCTTCCGACCTGGGGATCATTGCCAAAAGAGGAAAAGACCACCGGATGTTCTTTGCAGTAACCGACCTTAAAACAACCGAACCCCTGGCCAATATACGCCTTAATGTATACAATTTCCAGCAACAGCTCATTGGATCAACACAAACCCATTCAGATGGAACTGCAACAATAGCTTATGACAGCAAACCTTTTCTGGTGGTTGCCGAAGGAAATGATCAGTCGGGTTACTTGCGGGTAGATGACGGTTCATCCCTTTCGCTAAGCAGATTTAATGTCTCGGGCAGGAAAGCCCAGAAAGGATTAAAAGGATTCATCTATGGTGAGCGTGGTGTTTGGCGACCCGGAGATTCTATCTATCTCTCATTCATGCTTTATGATGAAAATAAAATACTCCCGGAGGATCATCCGGTGGTGCTGGAGCTTATCAATCCCCGGGGACAGGTCGCTGATCGGCAATTAAGCACAAAAGGATTAAACGGGTTGTATACGTTCCGCACCTGCACACAAAAAGACGCACCTACCGGTAGCTGGAATGCCCGCATGAAAGTTGGAGGCGCTGAATTTAATAAGCGCCTCAGAATAGAAACCGTAAAACCCAACCGGCTGAAGATGAAGCTTGATTTTGGCCGGGAACGCTTTTCCAGTAAAGATGTTCGTCCCTCGGGCACACTAATGGTCAAATGGCTCCACGGGGCCAGTGCATCCAACCTGAAAGCAGATGTGAAGATGAACCTCACCCATGACAAAAAACAATTTCAGGATTATCCCGGTTATCAATTTGATGATCCCGTTAAATCATTTGACTTCTCTGCTAAAACCATCTATGAAGGCATGCTGGATACCCGGGGCAGGGCAGATATACAAACAAACCTGCAACTGGGTGACAGGCCACCGGGTATGCTAAACACACGGTTTACTATCCGTGCCTTTGAAAAAAGCGGTAACTTCAGCACCACCCAAAAGGCTATCCCTTATTCTCCTTATCCATCTTATGTGGGCTTAAAGGTCCCCAAAGGCCAGGGATGGCATGGTTCGCTCACCCACGGGAAAACCTATGATATCCCGGTGGTATCGGTTTCGGAAGACGGGCAGCCGGTAGACAAAAAAAACCTGAAAATACAGGTTTACAAAATCCGCTGGCGCTGGTGGTGGGAACGCAGCCGCCAGGAAGACCTGTCGAGATATGTCGGATCTTCCTCCCGCCACCTGCTTCAGGAAGGCAAGGTAAGCACAAAAAACGGTAAAGGGGCTTATCCCTTCAGACTGAAAGAACGGTATTGGGGAAGGGTTTTGATCCGGGTTATTGACACTGCAAGCGGGCATAGTGCCGGGGAGATGGCTTATATCACCTATCCGGGGTGGAACAGGGATCGGGCTCCCGGGGGAGCCAGCATGTTAACGTTTACTTCAGATAAAGATACCTATTCACCCGGTGAGCCCGTAAACATAAAACTGCCTGCCAGCGAAGGCGGACGGGCTTTGGTCAGCCTGGAAAACGGCTCGAAAATACTTCGTTCCTTCTGGATTAATACATCCAGCCCGTTTACCCGTTTCAGTTTCAATGCCACCCAGGATATGGCGCCCAATGTTTATATCCACATTACCCTGCTCCAAAAACACCAACAAACCTTGAATGATCTTCCCGTCCGCATGTATGGTGTCCAACCCATTCAAGTGGAAGACAAGCAAACACATTTGCATCCCCTTGTTCAAGTGCCTGAAAAAATAGAACCCTTGCAGGATGTTACCATACATGTGAAAGAAAAAAAAGGCAAAGCCATGAACTATACGGTTGCGGTTATCGACGAAGGTCTTTTGGACATCACAGCCTACCAGACACCACAGCCCCGGGATTATTTTTATGCGCGGGAGGCCCTGGGAGTCAAAACATGGGATCTTTACAATTACGTGATCGGAGCTTTTTCCGGAGAGATGGCAGGGCTTTATCAAATAGGCGGCGGGATGGAAATGGCAAAAAGCAAAGACAAAAGCCCCAACCGCTTCAAACCGGTGGTGAAATTTTTTGGTCCTTTCCACCTGAACAAAAACCAGACCAACCAACATACCTATCAAATGCCCAACTATGTGGGATCAGTCAAAACCATGGTCGTGGCCTGTCATCACAAGGCTTTCGGTTCGGCAGAACAGGTAACCCCGGTTAAAAAACCCCTTATGGTGCTGGCTACGCTACCCAGGGTGGTCGGACCCCGGGAAGAGATCACCCTCCCGGTGACCGTTTTTGCTATGGAAGAGCATATTGACCGCGTACAGGTTAAAGTAGAAACAAACAATTTGTTAGAAGCCCAAAATGGAAACATGCAACAGGTAGATTTTGAAAATACCGGCGACAAGGTGACCAATTTCAACTATAAAGTTGCTTCCCGGCTGGGTGTTGCCAGGGTAAAGGTAACTGCTGTTTCGGGACAGGAGCGGGCAACCGCTGAAACCGAAGTGCGGGTTCGGGCTTCCAATCCCAAATCTACCCGCATCACAGAGGCCGACCTGGGGCAGGGAGAAATTTTCTCCGAAGATTTGCAGCCTTTTGGTATGCCCGGCACCAACAGGGGAATGCTTGAAGTTAGCCGGATAATGCCCCTTAACCTGGAAAAAAGGCTCCGCTTTCTCATCTCCTATCCGCATGGATGCATTGAGCAAATAACTTCTTCCGCTTTTCCGCAACTTTTTCTCGATAACCTGCTGCAACTGGATGACAACAAGAAAAAAAACATTCAGCATAATGTCAGAGAAGGCATCAACAAGCTAAATGCTTATCAACTTGATGCAGGGGGATTGGCTTACTGGTCGGGCAGCGACCAGGTGTCGCACTGGGGAACCAATTATGCCCTGCATTTTCTGCTTGAAGCAAAAGAAAAAGGTTACAGCATCCCCGAAGGCCTCCTGAGCGGGATCATCCGTTACCAAAAAGAAGCTGCCAGAAACTGGACATCACAACCCTACCATGACACGTATAGAAATACCACGCTCATGCAGGCCTACAGATTATTTACCCTGGCATATGCAGGAAAACCGGAGAAAGGGGCCATGAACCGCTTGCGAAAAAGCAAAGACCTGGCGACGAATGCAAAATGGCGACTGGCAGCAGCTTACCAGCTTACAGGAAAATCAAACGCAGCCTTATCCCTCGTCGAAGATGCCGGAACCCACGTTGATGCATACCAGACCACAGATCCTACGTATGGCTCACGCCTCAGGGACCGGGCCATGATCCTGGAAACATTGCTGTTGCTGGACAACCAGGAGAAAGCCAGAAGCCTTGCCCTGGAGCTTGGCAGTAAGCTGGGTTCCCGGCAATGGTACAGCACCCAAACGACCGCCTATACCCTGATGGCCCTGGCAAAATACCTGGGTACAAGCCATCCCGGGGAACCCTTACAATTTGAATATGCCATTGGTAACGGTCAGTGGAAAAAAGCCATAACCGAATCTGCCGTCTCACAAATGGAAATACCCCTGGCAGGCAAAAGCAACACCGAAATCAAAGTCAGAAATCTGCGTTCGGGCAAAATTTTTGTCCGTACCTTAGTTGAAGGAATACCGGCTGTAGGAGCAGAAAATTTGCGGGAAAAGGATCTTAAGATGGACGTGCGGTATATGAGCATGGACGGAGAAGCTTTGGATCCCTCCTCACTGGCACAGGGAACAGATTTCCGGGTAAAAGTAACCGTGTCACACCCCGGAATAAGAGGTGATTACGAAGCGCTTGCACTAACCCGGATTTTTCCATCCGGATGGGAAATACACAACTTCAGACTGGATCATACCAGCACGGGGGATGAAACTCCGGACAAGCCTGAATACCAGGATATACGAGATGACAGGGTTTATACCTATTTTGACCTGAAAACCCATGAAAGCAAAACATTCGTCGTACAACTGAATGCTGCTTACCTGGGCAGGTATTACCTGCCGGCCGTGCATTGCCAGGCGATGTATGACCATTCTGTCTATGCCCAAAAACCAGGACAATGGGTAGAGATTGTAAAACCAGGAGAATAGTCCGTCGGTCAATAAAAAACCCGGGAAAGCTAATCCTGATGCTTTTACCGGCAGCCCTGGTTATGTGGTTCTGGTTTGGCCTGCCGGAGCCTTTATTTCAGAATCCTTATTGCACCATCCTGGAAGACCGCAACGGTGAGCTACTGTCTGCCCGCATAGCTGACGACGGTCAGTGGCGGTTCCCGGAAATCACCCACATTCCTGAAAAATTTGAAAAGGCAGTATTGCTGTTTGAAGACCGGCACTTTTACAAACATCCGGGAGTTAACCCTTTATCCCTGGTCAGAGCCCTCAAGCAAAACATCGAGGCAGGAAGGATAGTCAGCGGAGGGAGTACGATTACCATGCAACTGATCCGGCTTTCCAGAAAAGGCAAGCCGCGTAATCTTTACCAGAAGGCAGTTGAGATCTTGCTTGCCCTGCGGGCTGAGATCCGGTATGCGAAAAAAGAGATTCTTGCATTATACGCCTCCCATGCACCATTCGGCGGTAATGTCGTCGGACTGAATGCCGCAGCCTGGCGATACTATAAAAGAAACCCACAGCAACTTTCATGGGCGGAAACAGCAGCACTGGCCATACTTCCCAATGCACCCGCATTAATCTACCCAGGAAAAAATAAAGAAGCCTTTCAGCAAAAAAGAAACGGGTTGTTGCGTAAGCTGTGGAAAAATGATGTCATCGACCGGCTGACCTATGATCTGGCCATTGAGGAACCCCTGCCGGGTATGCCACAGCACTTACCCCGGCTTGCTCCACATTTGATAAATCATGCGACAAAAGAGGGCCACAGGGAGAAACGCATCGTTACCACCGTTGACCGGTACCTGCAAAAAACCACCAACCAAATCATTGACCAACATCATCAGCGTCTACAATTCAACGAAATCCATAACGCTGCTGCTTTGATCCTGGATGTTGAAACAGGCAATGTACTGGCTTATACAGGAAATACCAGAGATAAAGCTTTAAGGCATCAAAACCGGGTCAATGTGATCACCGCTCCGCGAAGTTCGGGCAGCATTTTAAAACCTTTGCTCTATGCTGCTATGTTATCAGAGGGAGAAATCCTTCGCCATACCCTGGTTCCTGACATACCAACAGAAATCGGAGGTTATTCACCGAAAAATTTTGATGAAAAATATGAAGGCGCTGTGCCGGCCAGCGAGGCACTTTTTCGCTCGCTGAATGTTCCTGCCGTTAGAATGCTTCAGGATTACGGACTGGAAAAATTTTACCACAAATTGAAAGAGCTCAACCTCTCCACCATCAAAAAGCCTGCTGCTCATTATGGCCTGTCGGTTATCCTGGGAGGCTCAGAAGTGACCCTCTGGGAAATTACGGGTATTTATGCCAGCATGGCCCGTACACTGAATCATTACAGGAATTTCAGCTCACGGTACCACCCCGGAGACTATCATCCGCCAAATTATTTACAAAACAATCCATTCGATGCACCCGGAAACGGATACCATCGAAGCAGCATCTTTTCCGCAGCTTCTATATGGATGACCTTTGATGTGCTGACTCAGCTAAACCGGCCCAGACAGGAAGCCGGATGGGAAATTTTAGGCAGCTCCAAGAAAATTGCCTGGAAGACCGGAACCAGTTTTGGGTTTCGCGATGGCTGGGCCATTGGGATAACACCCCGGTACGCAGTAGGTGTATGGGCAGGCAATGCCGACGGAGAAGGCAGACCCGGCCTGACGGGATTAAACGCTGCGGCGCCCATCCTGTTTGATATATTTGCCAAATTGCCGGATACACAATGGTTCGAACCACCCTATGATGAACTGACTGCAATACCTGTATGCATTACAAGCGGATACCAGGCCGGAAGACACTGTCCCCATACCGACACCATACTCCAACCCCAAAAAGGGTTGCATACCGATCATTGCCCGTTTCATGTGACCGTAAACCTGGATAAAACAAAACAATACCGGGTAACCGGGCAATGTACCGATGTATACGACATGCAGCAACAATCCTGGTTTGTTTTGCCTCCTGCTATGGCATGGTACTATCAAAAAAGATACCCGCAGTACAAGAAGCTTCCTCCATTTGCCAAAGGATGCGGGCATAAAGAAAAACCTATGGAAATGATCCATCCCCGGGCAGGAGCCAGCCTATTTATCCCCGTGGAAATTGACGGATCCCCGGGCAAAGCAGTATTTCGCGCTGCCCACAAATATGCCCGCTCTATAGTTTACTGGCATCTCGACAAAAAATACCTTGGAAAAACAACCCAACGGCATGAAATGACCTTAAGACCAACATCCGGAAAGCATACCCTCCACCTGGTGGATCATAACGGAAATGAATTGTCCGTCCCGTTTACCGTGGTAGAAAAATAACCGGCTATTTTATCTCAGGGGCATGGACCCTTATAAACTGAACGGGTACCTTCCCTTCGATAACCTGAAGTTTTAATTGATGTTTTTGATTGGCCAAACCCTGTACTATCCGGTAGGAACGAGTCGTATCAGTAACAGCCAGGATATCATGGAACAATGGCTTAACTTCAAACCGGATTTCAAAGTTTTCGGGTGTTTTGGCTTCAGAAATGCTTTCTGTAAAAAAAATAATAAAATCATCCTTATCAATAGATATCCTGCCAGAATTGGATACAAAATCTTGCTTATTGCTACCCTCCCCGTCAAATCCGGTAGTACTGCCATAAAGCTCAAAATGGAATGTTTTATCCTGCCTGTTGAAATCAAACAATTTCAGCTTATAGGATTCCAGGATGGGGAATACCTCACCAAATGAAACGCGCTTAAGGGCAGGCATCCAGTTATTGTATGCCTTTGTCGGGCGGGTAATATAATACATCCGCTTATGCGCAGAGGGTTCCTGGCCATCAATGGTTACTTTCATTTTACCTTCAACTTTAGTGGCAAAAGTAAACAGCTCCGCCTTATTCCCATTGAATTCCAGGCTAATTTCACTGCCTTTTGATAAAATAACACCTCCTTCTGCCAGCTCATAATCACCTTCGATCATCATTTCATCCTGCTTCTCTACAACAAATCGCCTGACCTCGTAATCCCGCATATCATCAAAACTATTATGGGGTGTATAAGGGTTATAATGAAAATGCTGAAGAATGAAATACCTTAATAGTGCATTCCCTAACTTATTGGGATGCACATTTGAATGTACGGTATCACCCATTAAGGTATTGATGTTGACATTTTGATTGAGCGCTAAAAACTTTTCCCAGTACTTTCTTACATCAACGAATTCGAAATGGTATTTCTGGGCCATTAGCTCAAGATAGTCTGAACCGATGTCATCCCGGCGGGTTCTTTCTTTCAATGCTTCCGGCTCTGATTTCCATGCAATCTGATGATTGAACAGCATAACCTCGGAAGTGGTATATTTTTTGATGTTATACAAAATTCTTTCCAGGTCGCCGTTTTGGGTTGCTCTATAAACGTGGAAAACTACCAGGTCGGGATAATAAGGATAGAGGTCATGAATAGCAGTTCTATATAATAATTCAGCCCGGAAGCCTCCTATTGCCCTTGATTCGTATTCAATTACAGCGGTAGGATACCTTTGCTCCAGGGCTTCAATGATCTTATGGGATCGCATGTTGGCCACAATAGACTGTCCATAAAAAAGGATTTTAACCTTATTGGGATTTTCCCGGTTGCTGGTTTCTAAAAGAGACATCGTCCGCTGGATCCTTGAACCGTAAAATGGCTTCAGAGGCTCTTTGGGCAAGTGGTAATCTTTTAAATCAATTGCTTTCTCATTACCCTGGCTCCAGGCATCATGAGTAAATGAATTGACCATTGTCATCAATGCGAAACAAACAATCATGTTTATCTTTGTTTTCATCTGTTTAAAATTTTTGCGCATAACCTTACAATTTGCAGATAATAAATGTACCCATGCTATGTATTATAGGCATTTTTTGTGTTTTTCAGCAAGCCCGAAGAAGGTGACTACGTCGTGAACTTTCGACGCCTTGCATCTATCCAAAACTTGACGCATGAATAATACAGGTTAGTTACGGCTTTAAATGATTATTACTTTTATAACGCAGTCAAAGCTGACAATAAAAGCCCGTAGCATGTAGGATGATGATACAGATTAAACAGGCTTTAGCATCAATATTGATAATGATAGAATTTTATGATGTTAGCGCGTTTTACCTGATCAACACTGACAGTCATTCGTATATCCTTTTTAGGGACATCATTTTCACTGGTGGAAACGCCGGCAATTTTGTGCACTGCACGGAAACCACTGACAACCTGTCCGAATACAGTATATTTATTGTTAAGGTGTTTGGCTCCATTGGGATTTTCGATGATATAAAACTGGCTGCCATTGGATGCCATAGCAGGGCTATTGCTTCTTCGGGCTGCTCCGACAGCTCCATAAATATGTTTGAACTGGGGGCGGATCTCGGCAGGGATGGTTTTCTGGATGACAGAAGGATCATAATCGACCGGTTTGTTCCGGGTTTTGGGATCACCCGTTTGAATCATGAAATGATCAATGACACGGTGAAAAGCAATGTGGTCGTAAACCCCTGCCCTGGCAAGCCCGACGAAATTCATCTTATGCATGGGCGTCTCATCGTAGAGCAAGATTTTAATATCACCGTAACCGGTATGGAGGGTGATGAGATAATCGTGCTCACTATCCGGTATACCTTGAGCATTCGAGATAACGGGTATAAAGAAAAGCAGGATCCATATACGGACGATAAAAGCCATGGGGTTCTCTTAAATATTGGTTTATTGTTGTTTTCTACGGTTTATCTCATCACGGATGGCAGAGGCCTTCTCATACTCTTCCTTTTTCACAGCCTCTTCCAGTAACTTTTCCAGTTCTTCCATTTCCATATCCTTATATTTCTGAGAGGGACCTTTGGTGGCCTTTCGGGTCTTCTTCTCACCCTTTGCCTCGCCGCCGGCACCCTTCTCCTGCTCCAGATCAATCACGATACCGGATTTGGAAAGAATCTCCTCTGTTGTATGAATGGGACATTTGAACCTCAATGCCAGGGCTACTGCATCTGAAGTACGGGCATCAATGGTTATATCCTCGCCTCCGTTATTGCATATCAGCTTAGAATAAAAAACTCCCTCTTCCAGCTTATAAATAATAATCTCCTTTAAGTTGATCTTAAATGTTAAAGCAAAATTGTGGAACAGATCATGCGTCAGTGGACGGGGAGGTTTCAAACCTTCCAATTGAATGGCTATGGACTGGGCCTCAAAACCCCCTATGATTATAGGTATTCTTCGTTCCCCTTTTTCCTCGGTGAGCACCAATGCATAGGCACCCGTTTGCGTTTGGCTGTAGGAGATTCCCAGTACGTTTAATTTAATTTTGTCCATATAATATAAAAAATCCTTTCGAATGCTAAATCCAGGCAAATGTAATGAATTAGATCCAAATTTGTTTCAATACAAACTTTTTTTCTTATGGGTACACAAATCGAAAATCGCTTTGTTCGATACAGCAAGTTTAAAAATTAAATTAAAAATTCCTAAATTTAACGTCGCCATAAGTTCAATCAATCATATAAATCATTGTCAAGGAATTGATCGCACTAGAAATTGTCATTTGGGTTATATATATTGTGTATACCACAACCATCTTAATGCTTGTTTTTGGCTGGTTAAAATGGAAAAGCAGACGGGAGGCGTCCCAGGAAAAAGATCCTTCGGCCTATGTCTCTGTTGTTGTAGCCATGCGGAATGAGTCTGAACATATTGAGTTACTGCTTAAACACCTTATTCATCAGGACTATCCCTCCGGGCGGTACGAGATCATTTTGGTCAATGACCATTCAACAGACAACACCCTGTTTCTTGCCCGCCAATGGAGTCGTGATGCCTTTCCGGCTGTCAAGGTCATCCGGAATGCCCAAAATGAGTCGGGAAAAAAGATCGCTCTGGAACACGGTATCAAAGCAGCAAAAGGGGATTTAATCATTACTACGGATGCAGATTGTACCATGAGCAAATACTGGCTACGCTCAATGGTTACATATCATGAAAGCACAAGTTCATACATGACCCTGGGTCCCGTTATGTTCAAAAACTACCGGAGAAATGCCCCTGATTATTTCCAGGCCCTGGAATTTGCCGCATTGATGGGAGCCGCAGCAGGAGCTGTATTTTTAAATCTCCCCGTGTACTGTAACGCAGCAAACATGATATTTAACAGGAGGATATATCTATCCCTGCAGGATCCGATGATCAAAGCAACAGCCTCAGGCGATGATACCCTGCTTTTGCTCAATGTCAAAAAACAGTATCCCGGGAAAATTACCTTTAATATCAATCGGGCAGCCCTGGTAGAAACCCGTCCGGTAAAAACATGGTCGGGATTCTGGAACCAGCGCAAACGCTGGGTCTCTAAAAGTAAATATTACCGTGATTTTGATATCCTTTCCCTTTCTTTCGTGGTATTTATAACCAATCTCTTCCTTTTTTCCCTTATGTTAGCTGTTATTTTCAGCCCGGTATTGCTGAATTTTCTGATTGTGGCTTTTCTTATTAAAGCCTTAGTCGATCTTTCTTTGCTGTTTCCGGTGATCCTTCATTTCAAAAAAATATACCTGTTATTGGCATATATCCCTGCACAGATTATTTTTCCCGCCTATGTAACCATCACAGCACTGGGGGGATTGTCTGGGAAATTTCATTGGAAAGACCGTTATTATGATTAATGGAAAAACCATGTTTAATCTGTTCCTTATCATGAAAACCATGTTCAACAAACGAAACGCGCCTTTAAAGCAGCTATCACCCGGCAAAATGGCATGGATACGATTCAAGGGAAACAGTTTTTCCATGGCCGGGATGTTCTTTCTTATATTTGTCTTTATCATAGCCTTGCTGGGATACCTCATTACACCCGATTCTACACCCCATGCCAACAACCAGCAAATTGCCCTTGCAACCAAAAAACCGGGTTTCACGGTTCAGATGATTCGAATCAGACGGAACATCCATAAACCGGAACAAAACATGCTGGAGATCCTCCTCGACGGAAAAACAAAACCCTGTGAAATGGTACCCTTTAATACCGTATATTTTCAAAATGGCCGGTTTATTATTGAAGAATACACAGCATATGATGAACAGGAAAAATTTATCAGGAAAATTCATCCGGCAGATGTGGTTTTTCCCCTTGCTGTGGATCAGCCGGTAACGCAAAAAGGCAATTATTATCATTTCACGGACATTAACGGTAAAAAGCGAAGCATTGCCCTGGATAAAATAAAAGACAAGATCCGTCAGGAACATATGGTAGAAAAAAAATTCCCTCTGGGAACGGATCGCTTTGGGAGGGATATGTTGAGCAGGCTCATCCTGGGGGCGCGTATTTCCCTGTCTGTGGGTTTTATTTCGGTGTTCATCTCTCTGTGCATTGGGCTTACGCTTGGGAGTATAGCCGGATATTACAGGGGTATAGCCGATGATTTGATCATGTGGCTGATCAATGTGGTATGGTCTATACCCACCCTTTTGATGGTTATTGCCATAACCCTGGTGATTGGCAAAGGCTTCTGGCAGATATTTATTGCAGTTGGTCTGACCATGTGGGTTGAAGTAGCCCGGGTTGTCAGGGGTCAGGTCATTTCCATCCGTGAAAAAGAGTTTATAGAAGCTGCCAGGGCGATGGGCTTCAACTCACGGCGTATTATTTCCCGGCATATCCTTCCCAATGTCATTAATCCGGTGATCATCATTTCCGCAGCCAACTTTGCTTCGGCAATACTCATCGAAGCGGGGCTGAGTTTCCTGGGTATCGGTGTCCAGCCTCCGGTACCCTCCTGGGGTACCATGATCAAACAACATTATGGTTATATCCTGGTAGATATGGGATATCTTGCCTTACTTCCGGGCCTGGCAATCATGCTTACCGTACTTTCTTTTGTGCTGATAGGCAATGGATTAAGAGATGCTTTCGATACAAAAACGGCTATAAGAATAACCTGAGCCTGAATGGCGTTTTAATAAAAAGCAGGAGGACTATGAAACCTGCCATATATTGATAAACAAACGGAAAAAGAAAACCTCAGGCTAATAATTTTTCCTTTTTAAAAGCCAGTAGGTTATCAACAGAAAAACCACAATATACGCCATTGCGATTCCCGCTTCCTGAGCTGCATTATAGGTTGTAGCAGCAACCATAGAACTATCAAGATTCAGGCCCAATCCTTTCATTGAAGCAGTCTGGTCTTGAAATAAAGCCGGAAGGGGGGTGAGGCCGGATATAAGTTTAGCCGGAAAGTATTGCTGGATAGATGGAAAAAACAAATTTCGCAGAATGACTTCACCCGGGAAAAGATACAGGATAAAGATGACGATAGCAAGTCCGTTATTTTTGAAAATAAAGGCAAAAAGCATGGCCATGATCATGTAGGCAAAAGTTTGGAGAAAATAAACCCAAACTATTCCCGCTCCGGAAAACTGTGAAAATGTAAATCCTCCCTGACCCGTGACATTTCCGGATATCAATACGGATATGATAACCAGCATAAAAGCATATACAGCAATAATAAAAATCATGTAGATCTTACCTGCCAACAAATGTCCCTCATTCAATCCATTCATGATTTGCTGCCGGAATGTATAGAACCTGAATTCATTACATATCAGAACAATAACAATTACTCCCAGCAATATATTAAACCAGCTGGCAACCCAGGAAAAAAATTCCCATACATAAGGAAACTGGTATAGACGGGATACGGAAAAGGTACCCAAACTTACTTCAATTCTGGAAATTGAAAGGACAACCAAAATATAAAACAAAAAATGAAGGGTAAGCATTACCCGGAATGTACTGGAAGAAAAAGTCTTAATGTTTTCAATAGCGAATATTTTCCGCATAAATATTTTATTTCATCAGTTGTAAAAATTCCGACTCCAGCGTGCTTTTTTGTTTGACAAGTTTGGAGAGTATGATACCCTGTTCATAAAAGTATTGGTTGATCTCGGAAGGTTTATGTTTGTTTTTCAGCAATAACTTAAATTCACCCTGATTTTGCGGTTCAAATTTTTCAATCATAGGGCATTGTTCCAGCATTTCACGTGTTTTGACAGGATCTTCAGCGGAGATAAATAAAACCTCCTTCCCGCTGAGGATATCTTCAACTTTTCCCTGGGATACCAGCTCTCCGGACTTGAGTATGCCTACATGGGAACAAACTTTTTCAACTTCATCAAGAATATGGCTGGAAAGCAAGATGGTTTTGCCTTTTTTATGTTCTTGTTGTATGATAGATCTCAAATCGGAGAATCCTTCCGGATCAAGGCTTTTTGTAGGTTCATCCAGAACAAGCACATCGGGATCTCCGGCAATCACCGCCGCGATACCCAATCTTTGTTTGAGGCCTGAAGATAAAGCACGAAATGTTGAATATTTTCTTTTCAGCAAACCGGTAATGCCTAATGAATAATGAATTTGGGATTCGGGTATTTGCTTTATCCGGGTAATAATTTTCAAATTGTCATATAATGAAAGATAGGGATAAAAATGGGGTTCTTCGATTAAACTGCCTATTCTCAGGCGCGATCGATAATCCGGCGGTTGATTGAACCAATAATAGTTTCCTGAGTTTTGCCTGAGGATGCCCATAATAATACTCAGTGTGGTGGTTTTACCACTACCGTTCGGACCGAGTAAACCATAAATCCCCCCTTGTTTAACCTCCAAATTCAAATTGCTCAATGCGCGCAGCGCGCCGTAGTGCTTGGTAAGATTTTGAATATGCAAGATGGAATCTGAGCTCATGGATTCTGTGCAGTATGTATATTGTTGATCAGTTACCATATTCAGAGAAGAACTTAATGCGCATCAAGCGGATATCTTCTTCTGAATAATCTTCCTCTCCAAGTTCCTCCAGGGCTTCCTGCAATGATTCGGTTTCAGCATCTTCCAGAAAATATTCGTAAATATCCTCCTGCTTATCCTCATCAATGACCTGATTGATATAATAATCCAGGTTAATTTTCGTACCTGATTGAACAATAGATTCAATTTCATCGAGGAGATTGGGCATTCCCAGATTTTTTGCACTGGCGATATCTTCGAGAGGCATCTGCCGGTCGATACTCTGAATGATAGAAACCTTCAATCCCGATTTATTGACAATCGATTTGACAACCATATCCTGAGCCCGGATAATATCTTTTTCCTTTACATATTGACTGATCAGATCGACAAAGGGTTGTCCGTATTTTTGGGCTTTTCCTACACCAACACCGGTAATGTTTTTCATTTCATCCATATTGATCGGATACTGAATGGCCATATCCTCCAGAGAGAAATCCTGGAAAATGATAAAGGGTGGCAGGTTCTGTTTTTTGGCTACTTTTTTCCGCTGGTCTTTCAAAATATGGAGCAACTCTTCATCGACAGTTCCTCTTTTTGTTGATTCACCTTGCGCTCCTTCATTATCATCCTGGTGGTCAAAATTGTGATCCTGGCTAATCATAATTTGATAGGGCTTTTCAATATATTCCCTGCCCCGGTCACTCAATTTAAGCAGTCCGTAATTGATGATTTCTTTATCGAGCAAACCTTTGACCAAAGCCCTTCGGATAATGGTTTTCCAGAAATCAGCTTCTTTTTCCCCACCGGTACCAAATAAAGATAATTGATGGTGACCATAAGATTTGATGGAATTGGTAATGTTCCCGGTCAAAAAATTGGCGATATGGTCATGTTTAAATTTTTCGCCAAGGACCTTTACTGCTTCAATCACTTTGATAATGTATTCCTGTCCTTCAAATTGTTCTTTGGGATGAATACAATTGTCGCAGGTGTGGCAATTCTCCTCTTTATATTCTTCCCCAAAATAATGCAACAGTTGCCTGCGTCTGCAAACGGAAGATTCAGCATATGCAGTTGTTTCCAGCAACAATTGCTTGCCTATCTCCTGTTCATTAATGGGTTTGCCCTGCATGAATTTTTCCAATTTCTGTATATCCTTGTAGGTATAAAAAGCAATACACTTACCTTCTCCATCATCCCGCCCTGCACGGCCGGTCTCCTGATAATAAGCTTCCAGGCTTTTGGGAATATTATAATGAAGGACAAAGCGGATATCCGGTTTATCGATACCCATACCGAACGCAATCGTAGCAACGATAACATCGATATCTTCCATCAGAAATTTATCCTGGGTATCCGACCGTGTGGCAGAATCCATGCCGGCATGATAAGGCAATGCTTTAATGCCGTTAACTTTCAGGGTTTCCGCCAGCTCTTCGACTTTTTTCCTGCTCAAACAATAAACAATACCGGATTTACCCGGATTGTTCTTAACAAATTTGATAATCTCTTTGGTTGCATTCTTTTTGGGCCTGATTTCATAATAGAGGTTGGGCCTGTTAAAAGAAGATTTAAATACATTTGCATCGAGAATATCCAGATTTTTTTGAATATCATGTTGAACTTTAGGTGTTGCCGTAGCTGTCAGTGCAATAATAGGAGCCCTGCCGATCCGTTCAATCATGGGCCTTATCCGTCTGTATTCCGGTCTGAAATCATGTCCCCATTCAGAAATACAATGGGCCTCATCTATGGCATAAAATGAAACCTTGGCCTGTTTGAGAAAACCAATATTATCCTCTTTGGTAAGGGATTCCGGAGCAACATATAGCAGTTGGGTGCGCTTGTTCA
>CAYYLT010000004.1:0-34432 GCA_964472385.1 uncultured Bacteroidales bacterium | reverse complement strand
TTCCACAATTCATATTTGATCTCCTCCGTCTCGTGAATGGTATCATGTCTGCCGCCATATTCAAGCCACCAAAATTTGGTGCCAATGTCATCGATATTGACATCCTTTATTTTCGTCACTTTTTCAATGTCTTTCAGGGCAAAATCAGGGGGGAGAAATTTAACGGGATGATCCACTTTCTTGGAATAGAAATAAAGCGTATGACCGAGCAATTCACCATAATCACTGACATCAGGCGCAAACTTCTCATCAAACTCTTCGGGAGGCTCCGCTCCCATTCTAAAAGGCACACCTGCCTGGTACGATACAATACCATCTCCGGATGAATCAATGAAAATTCCCGCCCGGAAATGATAAATCGTCGAATTTTGCGGATTAAAGGCAATCACACGATCAATATGATGCGCATCCTTTTTATCGATATGGTAGGCTATCGTATTCAGATAAAGATCAATATGGGGATTTTCCTTCACCTTTTCAATCAAGACAACATCAAACTTCACTGCATTGCCTTCTTTATTGCGAAAAACATTCTCCACCAGTATCTCCCCAAGGATTCCGCTTTCTCGTGCCCAGCGGTTGTTATTACCCATATGAGAAGTGGCGCCCAGCGCCCACAATCTTACTTCGCTGGATGCATTCCCGCCCAGGACAGGCCGGTCCTGGATCAATGCCACCTTACATCCTCTTCTGCCTGCCGCTAATGCTGCACAAACACCGGCCATCCCCCCGCCAACAATGAGAATATCATAGGTAAGCTCCAGTGTTTTGTTGGATCTGGCATGCGTAAAACCTTCTTTGATCATCGTATGTATGTATTTATCTATTTAGTAGTTACATGTTCTGTTATGGACACCCTTTAAGGTGTAAAACAATACAGGCCAGCCTCCCATAGCCTGCATAAATAATACAGAATAGATTATTACAGTTTAATATTGCAAGGATGAAAGTCCTTGTACAAGATGACCAAAATATAACGAGCTGAGATAAGATCCAACCTGCAGCGTATAAAAAAAGCCGGTAACGTTTGCAGAAACGTTTGATATATATGAAAACGATTGCATTTGACAATCAACCTGTGTTGATGCATAAAGTCAGTGCGGGATCGAAATGATACCGAGAATAATAAAACAGTGTGGATATTCAGGGTTTGCAGTAAAAAACGTTTCAGGCCTGGAAATAAATTCTTTTCACACGCTCCGATATGCCTGTAAATATTTCGTAAGGGATGGTTCCTGTTTTACGGGCCAGCTCAGTAATGGGTATGGGTGGACCGAAAACGATCACCTCATCCCCTTCCTGAACCTCGCAGCCTGTGATGTCGGCCATACACATATCCATGCAAATGTCACCGATAGTGGGAACATAATATCCGTTAATATACAGCCTTCCATTACCGTTGCCCAACGACCGCTTGAATCCGTCGGCATAGCCAACCGGGATAATGGCAATTTTTAAATCTTTTTCCGCTTTCCCTTTGCGTCCATAGCCAATGGTATCCCCCTGATTTACATTTTTCACCTGAATAACCGTACTTTTAAACGTACTGATATTGCGAAGCTGATTCTCCTCGATAGCGCTGATACCATACAACCCGATACCCAAACGAACCATCTCGTATTGATGTTCCGGAAAACGCTCTATTCCTGCAGAATTTAAAATATGCCGTGCAACAGGATAAGGCAAGACGTCCCTGAGCCTGTTGCTGAGCTTATCAAACAACCGGAACTGAGCTTTCGTAAAATGATCATTCTCCGGCTCATCACTGGCTGCCAAATGAGAAAATACGGAATATACCTTTAGATATTCCAGGTTTTTTAACCGGTCGATCAACCCGTCTATCTGATTTTCTTTAAATCCAAGCCGGTTCATCCCGGTATCCAGCTTGATATGAACGGGATATGCCTTACCTCCGTAATTGTCCACCATCTTTTTAAAATGATCCAGCACACGAAAGTTATATATTTCAGGTTCCAGCTCATAGTCTATCATCAGGGCAAAGCTTTCTTCCTCGGGGTTCATAACCACAATGGGGACTGTGATCCCTGCTTCGCGTAAGCTCACCCCTTCATCGGCAAAAGCTACACCCAGGTAATCTACCCGCTGGTATTGTAAAACATTTGCTATTTCATAGGTACCGCTACCATAAGAAAAAGCTTTTACCATGGCCATGATCCGGGTATGTTGATTTAGTTTGGAACGGAACACATTCAAATTATGTACCAGTGCATCCAGGTCAATATCCAGGCGCGTTTGATGCATCTTCTCTTCAAGGGCATGACTGATCTTTTCAAAATGAAAATCCCTTGATCCTTTGAGCAAGATGGCTTCATTGCGGAAATTTTGCTCAGGCAGGGCCGACATAAACTGCTCAGTGGAAGAAAAAAAACGCCCGCGCACATCAAAACATTCCCTGTTCGCATATATAGCCTTACCTATACCGATCATGCGGTCGATGCCATTGTGCTGAACAAGATCAGACACCTCATCATACAATTCCTTTTCATCCCTTCCACTTTGCAGAATATCAGAAAGGATCAGTGTTTTGGTGCGGTGCTGGTTTTGTTGGTTCAGGGTATCCAGGGCAATTTTCAGCGAGCCGAGGTCGGAATTGTAACTGTCGTTGATCAGGGTACAATGGTTAATGCCTTTTTTCATTTCCAGCCGCATGGCAATAACGGGAAGCTGAGCCATCCTTCGCTGAATCAACTCTTCCTCAATGCCAAGATGCAACATCAACAGCCACACATGAATGGCATTCTCTAGGGAACCCCGGTCATGAAAGGGAATGACAATATCCACTTTCCGCTGACCATAGATCCCATTAATGGTGGTATGCGTTGTACTGCTGCTTATACGGTTAATGATCAGATCAGCATCACCATCTTCCGACCAGCAGAGCAATGTGATGTCCGTGAGCTGATCATTGACCCGGATGCGTTTGTCGATCAACTCATGGTCTTTGCAGTATATAAGCACATCCGATTCCTCAAAAAGCTGCAGTTTTTCATCGATCTTTTCGCTGAGATCCCGGAAATTTTCCTGGTGGGCTTCTCCAATATTGGTAAAAATGCCCACGTCAGGCTGGATAATATTTTCCAGCCGGTACATTTCACGGGGTTTTGAAATACCCGCCTCAAAAACAGCCAAATGATGATCCTCGCCCATCCCCCATACGGAAAGGGGTACACCGATCTGAGAATTATAGCTTTTGGGACTTCGGATAATATGATACTGATCCTCCAATACATGATGGATCCATTCCTTGACAATGGTTTTTCCATTGCTTCCGGTTATCCCTACAACCGAATAATCAAAGTGATTTCTGTGATGGGCCGCAAATTGCTGCAAAGCAGCCAATGCAGAGGGTACCTTAACAAAATTTGCTCCGGAAAAAGAATCAATATCCCCAGGCAACCGTGAAACCACAAAGTTTTTCACCCCCCGTTCCCATAATTCAGCGATATAATCATGTCCATCGTGCCGCTCGCCAACAATGGCAAAAAAAACAGTATCCTCCGGAGAAAAAATCCTCCGGCTGTCTATCACCAGATGCCTGATCAGCGAATCGCTGCCCTGATAAAGTTTCCCTGATGTATATCGGGCTAAATCGGTTATGGTATAATCATCCATATGATGAAATTTTGATGTTCAGGCATCGTGGCCCGAAATTTGATCTGTCAACGATAACCCGCAATCCATGATGTTATCGTTAATTTTATAACGCATCTGCGTATAAAAGATTGCAATTCACGCGTTATCGGATTAAGACGAATCCATTGCGCACAACTTCGACCCTGGCCGGGCCTGACAGAACCCTGTTGGAAATGCCATTAACAATAGGAACATGTATCCCATTTTCTTAATATATTCGTTATTTTTGTATCAACATAAAAGTAAACAAAATTATGGATTTTAAGCAGAAACTTGACAGGATAATACAGGAAATAAAAGATATTGAGTATTATACCATCGATATAAAAAATGCCGGAAAAATGGAAAGGATTGAAAGGGATATGCTCATGGAAAAAATACGCCATCTTTATGATGAAATGGTGTATATTGACCGAAATTACTCCCATGAAAGCACGGCCCGTACCAAAGAAATCACATTTGAATTTCCAAATGACGATCAACCAGTCAGCCAAGACCCGGGCAAAGCAGAATCTATAAAAGATAAACCGGTTAAGGAAAAAGAGCCGAAACAGGAACGCGAGGCTGCAGATAAAGAAAAAAGACAATCCCCTGAAAAAGAAAAAACGCCAAAACATCAAGGGTCATCAAATAAAGCCAAAAGAATAGCCTATGAAGATCAATCGGTAGAAGAAAGCCAAACGGTTCAAAAGCCGGTACAGGAAAAAGGCAATGCTCCCGAGATTTTGGCGGATAAATATTTCAATACCAAAACGTCGATGCACGACAGCCTGGCAAGCAAGCAGGATCATAACGTCCTGTCAACAAAGATGCAATCCAAACCCATCCAGGATCTTAGCAAGGCTATTGGCCTGAACGACCGTTTTCTTTTTATCAAGGAGCTATTTGAAGGCAATAAGGAAGCATATTACGAAGCGGTGCAAATCATCAATGAGATGCCCAGTTTACAAGAAGCTGAGGATTATATCCGGGAACGGTTTACTTGGGATGAAGACCAACCCGAGGTTAGCAAATTCATGGATCTGGTGAGAAGAAAGTTTATTCATGGATGATCGGTTTGTTCATCCTGTAGCATAAGAATACCTATGGATTTCGCCAGATGCGACAGGCAAAGCAATGGTTACAGGCTATTAAAGGGTTAATATAAGCACGTTTTTTCAGGAAAATGATATATATCCTCTAACAACACAGGATAAAATGGAAAGCCAACACCAACAAATGTGATATGTCCAAACTCTACATCATCCCCACCCCCATCGGTAATCTGGAAGATATCACCTACCGGGCTGTAAGGATCCTTGGTGAGGCTACACTCATTCTTGCCGAAGATACCCGTCAGACCAAAAAACTGCTCAACCATTATGGCATCAAGAACAAAATTGAATCCCATCATAAATTCAACGAACATGATAAGACCGGTAAACTGGTGCAAGATATGGGGATACAGCATCAGAACGTGGCACTGGTAAGTGATTCCGGAACTCCCGGCATATCCGATCCCGGATATTTACTTGTGACAACCTGTTTGAAAAACGGAATAGAAGTTGAAACCCTTCCCGGAGCAGTTGCTTTCATTCCAGCCCTGATCAATTCAGGTTTACCCTGCGATAAATTTGTATTCGAGGGTTTTTTACCCCGAAAAAAAGGCCGGAAAAAACGCCTGGAAATGCTTAAGCAAGAAACAAGAACCATAATATTGTACGAATCTCCCCACCGTTTATTAAAATCGCTGGAACAGTTGATTGATTTTTTTGGTAAAGAACGAAGGGCTTCGGTTTCAAGAGAATTAACCAAGCTGCACGAAGAAACCTTGCGGGGTAGCCTTGGGGATCTATACGAACACTTCCAACGAAAAGATATCCGGGGAGAAATCGTCATGGTCATTGAAGGAACCAACATCAAATAAAGATCCTATGTCAACACAAAAACCTTCAGAAAAGGAAGCAGATAATATCCATCTCCGCTCGGAAGCATTCAAGGATATCCTGGGCCGGCCTCCCCGATGGATGGTGCGATGGGGCATCACGTTCATTTTTGTGCTAATTGCCATGCTCATTGCAGGTAGCTGGTTTTTTAAGTATCCGGATGTTGTGCCCTCAAAAATTGTCGTAACTACCCAAAATCCTCCGGCACCCATCGTCGTCCGGTCAAGCGGCAAGATAGATCACATGCTGGTTCAGGATAAACAGCAGGTTGACAAAGGCCAGGCATTGGCAATCATTGAAAATACTGCCGATTACAGGGATGTATTGGAACTGGAAGACAGGTTAACGGATTTAGATGAACATACCATGAATCCGAACCCAGCGCTTACCCCACTGAAAGCGCATTACAGATTAGGGGAAGTGCAACCCCAATATGCCATCTTTCTCAAAAAACTTGAAGAGCTTAACCATTTTATCCGATTGAATTACCATCAACAAAAGATCAATTCACTGAAAGATGAATTAACACGTTCCAAACAATATTATCAACAATTGTTGAATCAAAAATCCATTATCCAGGAGGAATATGAGCTTATCAAACGCCAGTTACAAAGAGATTCTATACTGTATGAAAAGGAGGTCATTCCCGAGGCGGAATACGAAAAATCGGAGTCTCAGTTGCTGAATAAAAAATATGCCCTGGAACAAATAGAGATAAGTCTTTCGAATTCCAGAATACAACTCTCGCGTATTGAACAGAACATGCTGGAGCTGGAATTGCAATACAAGCGGCAAAAGAACCAGCTTAAGCTAAACCTTGCGGAAAATTTGGATAACCTGAAAGCAGCCATTAAAGAGTGGAAAAGGAAATACTATCTCTCCTCCCCTACTGACGGGAAAGTTACGTTTACGAGCTACTGGAGTGCAAATCAATATGTAGAGTCAGGAAAACGGGTTATGACCGTCCTTCCGCAAACAGCGGGTGAGATCATTGGTAAAATGACCCTGCCTTTCCGGGGTGCCGGAAAAGTAAAAGAGGGACAGAAAGTGAATATTCAATTTACCAATTATCCTGTATTGGAGTATGGTATGGTGAAGGGAGTGGTCCGATCCATTTCACTTGTACCTGAAGATCAAGCATACTCAGTAGAAGTTGGATTACCCGAAGGATTAACCACCTTTTACGGTATAGAATTACAGTTTTCTCAGCAGATGCAGGGAAAAGCTGAGGTCATAACAAAAGACATCCGTTTGTTGGAGCGCATTGTCAGACCCCTCAGGTATGTTGTCAACAAAAATCTGAAGCCGTGAGCATGCAGCCCGGTTCATTCACATAGCATTCGGCCGCTATTGAAAAAACTTTTATCTGTGCGGGCTGCGTTTGTATCAGCTTTATCATGGCAATGCCCTGCAAAGCCTTCTGGTTGCTTTTAATGAATGCTTCAATGTGAGAATGTTTAATGAGTTGCCGGTAAATATCATTGGTTGTATTTGGAAAGGTGCTGCTGGATAAAATGCAGGACCTTGCCTCTTTCTTCCGGATGGAACCAGGTGATCTCCTTATCCTTGGCAAACCAGGTAAGCTGTCTTTTTGCGTATCTGCGGGTATTACGTTTGATCAACCGCACAGCCTCCTGAAAGCTGATTTTTTCTTCAAAATAATCAAACAATTCCTTGTAACCAACTGTATTCAATGCATTCAGGTGATTATCCGGATAAAGCCTGCGGGCCTCTTGGATCAAGCCATTCTCGATCATTTGATCTACCCTTTGATTGATCCTGTCATAAAGCGCTTTTCTTTCCCGGTTTAACCCTATCTTCAGATAATCAAACGAACGCGTTTTGCTCTCACGGGTAAGAAATGATGCGTATGCCCTGCCTGTAGTAAGGGTTATCTCAAGCGCCTTGAGCACACGTTTGGGATTGTTGAGATCTATCTTTTGATAAGATACCGGATCAAGATCCTTAAGCATGTTTATAAGGCTTTCCAGACCTTTTTCTGTGTATATTTTATTAAGATGATCCCGGATGTTTTTATCGGGTTTGGGGAGGGCATCAATACCATGGCATACCGCATGAATGTACAAACCCGATCCTCCGGTCAGTATAGCCACACGTTTTTTTTTGAAAAGCTGATCCAGCAGTGCAAGCACATCCAATTCAAACATACCTGCCGTATAATAATCATATATCGATTTGTTACCGATAAAATGATGCGTCACCCTGTTGCGCTCTTCGGACGAAGGTACAGCCGTCCCAATCTCCATCTCCTTATACATCTGTCGCGAATCCGCTGAAATGATATCAGCACCAAACGCCTCTGCTGCACAGAGGCTAAATTCGGTTTTTCCGACAGCAGTCGGACCTAAGATAACGAGGAGTGTATGATCAGCCAACCTATCTTGCGATTTGTAACACGTTTTTTAACCTGTATGATTCACAAAAAATGGGAGAAAAATTTTTTTGAACATAATAAGTAAAGCACTTATATTCTTCTATTTATAAATTTTCCCATTTTTTTTGAATCATACAGTCTTGGCATGAAAGATACAGTTCTTTCAATGATTTAAGGATAAAAGAAATTTCAGGGTATCCGCATTATCGGCATAATCCCATAAAGCCGGATACTGTGTGCTGCCAAAATCAATACCTTCCTGGAAATATGCCGAATGGGTTACGACGCATTGAATTTTATCGCGGTTTTTTTCCAGATGATCTTTTACTTCACGCAAATCATGATACCTTTCATAATGTAGCGTTCCAATGGGCGAGGGAATCTGTTTATCCTCCTTTAAGAGCAGAAAACCGTTATCCAGATGAGGTACCTGATTCATAATAAACATGGCCTTATGGTAGTCGTAATTATTATTATATTTAGAATGGTCCAGAAGGCTTTGATAGCGATTCATATTGCTGAATAAACGCTCCGGATCAAAATCCATTGGCAGGTATAACTTGGACACATTTCTGCAACCCAGACCAAAATACAAAAAAAGATCATCAGCCAGCTTAGAGAGTTCATCATCCGTTTCGGAACCCGTCAAAACAGCAACCCCATTTCTGTTTTTGCGGATGATATGGGGATATTTACCGAAATAATATGCAAAATACCGGGCGGTATTGTTGCTTCCCGTTGCGATCACCGCATCAAACTGTTTAAGAAAATGGTTTTCAAACCGGATCATTTCCTTGAATCCAGGTTGTATATCCCATAATATTTCTGCTAAAACCTTTGGCAAATAGGGATCTTTAGAAGATAATTTACTATAATAGATATGTCCGCTCACCAGCACCGATAAAAAGTCATGAAAACCAACGGCAGGGATATTGCCGGCATGAACAACACCAACAGTATGCGGCTCTATATCATTTTCATATAAAGAAGGATAAGATTGTACCCATTTTTCCAGATGTTCCTGCCGTAAACTCAACCTGATGGTCTCAAGGGTTTTGAATACAAATGGACGAATAAACCAGGGATTATGATCTTCTGACTGGGTAACTGTATTCTGGAGCATTTCACGATATTTGCCGGCAACCGGTGAAGGATCTGATGATGGAGAAAGACAATCATCCAGTACCTTGCCAAGTTTCGCAAAAGCTTGTATTCTCTTTTCAATATCCATAGCACATGTTCTATTCTGCGACTTTATATCATCAAATGCAAAGAAGGCTAAAAAACCTGACAAAATCATAAAAAAAAACCAAAAGCCAGGCATTAGAACCATTGTCTGAATTACCTGGCCTTCAATATTCTTCAGAAAAAACTACTGACATTACCAGCTTAAAAAAACAATCACCATAAGAGCAAGGTGATCATATCAATTTCAAGATTATTAAGGAATGGCAGCAAGGCAAAGAAACCACCTGCCAGTCCGAATATAACCAGGAGGATCACAAACAAGAAGATGGCACCTCCCAGGCTGACACCAATAATGGAACATATTCTCCCTGCCTTAAAATTTTTCACCGACCCTTCGGTATAAAGATCAGGATTTTCTTTATACATGCTCATGGGTGTGCTGGCCAGCACCAGACCTATAATACCAAGCACAATACCCAGGATACCCTGAGAACAAAGTACACCGACGATGGATACGATGCCCAGGACAAGCACTGCTGTTGAGTTGGGTAATACTAGTTTTTGCCCTTCGGCAGAACCGGCATCCTTTCCTGCCTGAGCTCCTGTGTTTTGATTTTCCATAATGGTAAAATTTAGTGAATTAAATGAATCATATAGTGGATCATGATGATAGCCATATCAGCAACAAAAATGTATTTCAATACATTGGCGCCCCATTTAAACTTAAATATCAGATGCAATAAAAGGAATAAAAACAAAAATATCATGGGCAACAAACCGGGAAAAAGCTGAATGCTTTCTGCAAAATTTCCTTTCAGCAAAGCAACGAATGCCCGCTGAAATCCACATCCAGGACATTCTATACCAAGATACTGCTTGTAAATACAAGGCTGCATATGGCTCTCCAGCCAGTTGGCCACATGTTCTAACATGATATCTGACTTTACAGATAAAATCGTCTGTACGATCAAAACCAAAAGATATTCTTGTCAAGAAACAAGAGCACTACCCGGTTTCATAAAACAATACAGAAACATAATCAACCACTTCGCTGGATGGCATTACATCCCCGCTGCTTCCCCTGCTTAAGATACTGGCTTTCGGTTTGCCTGATCGTAACCGGGCATATTCCATCAATGTCATAATGGGGCCATATCCACATACGGAAACTTGCTTTTCAGCGATAATCTGCTCAACCCCTTCCGCATCAAATTCTTGTATTTTCTCTATTACCATTTGATCCTTCTCTCTGCCGGTTTGTGGAGAAACAAAATGCGAAAAATCCGACGAGGCAATAACAAAAATGCGTTTTTTTAAAACCTGATTGGCTTCGAATATGAGCCTGGCCAGGGACTTGGCATTTTGTAAACTCTGGACAGTCAGGGTTATAGGGGCAATTTTAAAGTCATAATGCAAAAAATGTTTGAGCATGGGCACCATAACCTCACCGGAATGTTCTCTTTTCTGTTCTTTATCAGACAATGGAATATTTAACTGTTGGGCAAAATCCCTGTCCACTTCAACTTTGCCACAGGGGGTATCCCAATAGTCGTTGCTATCGTATGCATAATCATTGCCCAACCCACTATGATTCGGATTGATAATGAAAAAAGTTTCGAAAGGCCCGGGATGTGCCTTTACAATTTCAAAAAGATGCACAGCCTGATAGGACGAAAACATATATCCGGCATGGGGTGCAATACCGCCAATGATCCGCTCTTGTGCCAGTTGACTGTCAATGCGGTGTTTTTCCATGCTATAAACCTCATCCAATAATGCATCAAGTTCCTGACGGGTATCGGGGTAAAACTGACCGGCAAACGCTGGTTTTCTTATACTCATAGGTTGTGATCTTTATCGGATGAATACTTTATTTCCACAAAAAAGGCAACTGCCTTCCGCATCAAGGCCAGGAGTTTCTGCATAATAACCTTCTCTTCTGACCAACAAATTTTTACATTGGTGACAAAAAGTATTGCTGCCTTCTTCCAGGAGAACATTCCCAAGATATACATAATTCACGTATTGCGTAGCAAGGGCATAAAATTCTTTTAACGTGGAAGCAGGGGTAGCGGATATCCTGGACTTATAGCCGGGATGATAACGCGAAATATGCAAAACCGTGTTTTCTCCAACATGATCCCTGATCCATTTCAGCATTTCCTCAAATTTTCCAATGTCATCATTCAATGTGGGAATGACCAGATTGATAATCTCCAGCAATAGATTGCTATCGCCCAATTTTTTAAGGGTATTTTTGATGGGTTGAAAAGTAGAACCGGTATACTTTTTATAGAACTCATTTGTAAACCCCTTTAAATCAACACTAAATGCATCAATATACGTCATCAATCTCTCCAATGGTTCAGGATTGATGAAACCATTCGTCACCACCACATTTTTTAGTCCCGCTTGTTTGATCTTTCCGGCTATATCGAGCATATACTCATAATAGATAACCGGTTCATTATAGGTATACGCAACGCCCAGATTATCCTTCTGACTGACAGCCATTTGAACAATCTTATCCACGCTGTAAGAATGTTTACTGGAGATATCATCCGGGGTAGCCTGGGATATCTCCCAGTTCTGGCAAAAAAAACATTTCAGGTTACATCCGATGCTTCCTATGGAGAATATTTCACGACCGGGGAAAAAGTGATATAAAGGTTTCTTTTCAATGGGATCCAAGCCCAGAGCGGTGATTATTCCATAATTTTCAGCGTAAAGTTTACCGCCTATATTTTTCCGCACCCCGCATATTCCCCGGTTTTGATCTTTAATCCTGCAATTATGCGGACATAAAGCACATTCAACCTTTGAGCTTCCAGTGTTTTGATAATATAATGCCTCTTTCATACATCACCGCTATTTGATCCCAAAACGTTTGAAGTTCTGCACCGGAATTTCTTGTGTAACCACATCATCCACATTTGCGGTTAGCGGGCCTTTCCCGCACCAGTTTATAAAATTGTTCAGGTTTTCAGGTTCGCCTTCTGCTTCAATATACACTTTTCCGTCGGGCCTGTTTTCAACGAAACCTTTGATACCCATTTCTTCTGCCTTATGAGCAGCGCTGAATCGAAAACCTACTCCCTGTACCCTGCCTTTTATTGTTATGGCTTTGGCCAGTTTCATAAACCACAGTATCTTTTATACATAACTGGTTGTTGTAAAATGCCTCAGCCTGATTCTTTCATCCGGCACATGATCCTCAATACCTGCTTTCCTTCTGGCAACCTTGATCTGTTCGTCAATGGAAACCATGCCATCTTTATTGGGAAAAACCACAGAACTGTTAGCATTTTCATCTTCCACTATAATGCCGTGCTTAGCAGGCTTTAAAAGTGATTTATCTTCCAATGGTTTGGGTTTGGATAAGACGTCTACAACCAGGCTTATTGTATTCAATTCATCCTCTTTAAGCTTACCGGTATGTGGATCTTCCATAGCTGCAGCAATGGCATTTTCAATAATTTCGTTATACAGATTATGATGCTTAGGCTCCAATGAGCCCTGTTTTCCTTTTAACTCATCCCCACAATAAAGGAATACAAAACAGGGTAACCTAAGCTGCATGGCCGGAGGAATCTCAGACTCCTCCTTCAGGATCTTTTTTCCTGTTTTCAAATACAACAATATTGCATCATAAGCAATCTTGGCATAAACGGTTTTTGGCTCAAACATAAACGATCTATTGATTTAATTTTTAATGGTTTAACAATAACATGTGCAAAACATTAGGTAAATTTATAAAATAGATGCTTTTATATCAATACCCCATAGCAACGAAATGCAGCCCTTTAGTCATAAAACCTTAATAATAAACAATTTAATCATTGCATTTTTTTTTGTGCATTCTATGTAACTTATTTTCATGTAAACCTGTATGATGGTAAAGAGGAATATTTATATTTTTCAAAGGTAATTCTGGCATAAGCGGGTTACAAGAACAAATCGGGTGAACAGTGATTTGATTTTATTCATACAATATGCGTAAAAAAAATATCTTTGTGATATGGAGAATTTAAGGTTAGAAGAGACTATTAAGACACCAGGTGTCTATTTCGACGCCCAGACAGGTGTTTTAAAAATCAATGGCAGAGCCATACCGGAAAATCCGGAAGATTTTTTCACCCATATTATCGACTGGATTTTTGACTATTACAAGGATCCCTGCGAGGAAACCGTGGTTCATGTTCAACTGGAATACATCAACAGCGGTTCCTCAAAATTTATACTGGAATTTTTCCATATCCTTGAAGAACACCATCAAAGTGGATACAACACCAAAATAAACTGGTATTATGAAGAGGATGATGAAGCCGTATACGAATTGGGAAAACACTACCAGTCAATTCTGGACCTGCCTTTCAAACTGATAGAAATCTACTAGCCCTGCTTTGTTGCACCGGATGTTTATGCGTGAATGGGCTGCCGGTTCATCCGAATCTTTCGTGCGCCCTGGTGATGGTATTTGTGTGCCTTGGTGGTTAATGTTATTTTGAAACCACAAAGATGCACCAAGTACCTCACAAAGGAACGCAAAGGAATTTAGCTGGATCATGGGAGCATGCGTCAACGCAAGAATGACAACCAATGACAACGGAATGACCACCGAGTGAACTTTCCCCTCAAACACTCAAACCATGTATATCACCCAGCATATACCCACCGGAACCTGCAAAAATATCGCTTACCCATTGTTATCCTTCTGCTGGCACTCTTCCAGTTTGGCCTGAAGCTCTTTTTCCCTTCTGGCTGATTCTTCCTGTGTAGCTTTCAGCTCTTCCATATTCTGACGCATCTCTTCTTCCTGGGCCTTCATTTCTTCCGCCTGTTGCTGCGATTTTTCCAACAATTCATTGGTTCTGATATTAATTTTAACAGCGGAAAGGGTAGAGGCAATACTCTCTCCTACCCGCTCGATAAAGTCAATCTGATATTCGGCAAATTCCTTAAAAGAAGCCAGTTCAATAACACCATGAATCTCATCATTGATCTTAAGGGGTACTATGAGCAGACTTCTCGGATTGGCATCACCCAGTCCGCTGGTAATATTGATATAATTATCAGGCAATTCTGTCATATAAATCGTCTCACCTTCCTGCACTACCCGGCCGACAAGCCCAACCCCCAAATCGATCTTTTTTTCCAGGTATTTCCTTCTGCTATAGGCATAAGCAGCATTTAATTCTATGAATGGATTCTCCTCATCCTCGTCATTCATAATAAAGAGTCCGCCCTGATTGGCTTCGGTATATTTAACCAGATTTTTAATGATCTGGTATGACAACTCTTCGATGTTGTCATTGTTCTCCCTCAATATACCCGAAAACTTGGCCAAACCCTGAGAAGCCCAGTTTCTTTGGTCATCTTCTTTTTTGCGTTTTTCCTCCTCGAGGGAAGCCTTTTTCAAATTATCCCGCATCTCCAGCAGGGCATTTCCAAGATCATCTTTGTCGCTTAAGGCTTCAAATTGAAAGTTGTAGTTACCCTTGCCAATTTCTTTGGCAAAATTGGTAAACTTCCTGAAACTCTCGATCAGATCATTCAGGGCTGCGGACATATCGCCTATTTCGTCATTCCTTACATGAAGTTTATCTTTGGGAAGAATTCCCCTGCACATGGAATAAAGTATATTTTTAACCTTGTTGATGGGCCGGACAGTAGTGCGGGTTAATATCAGTGCAATGACCACAGAGATGACAATGAGCGCAATACCCAAAATAAAGATCGAGGTCTTGAATCTACTGAATATCCCTGTCATCTGACTTCTTGAGGAATTGACCTTACTTTGCATGGTATTCCTCAACGCATTGATATCATGAAGGATTTCATCGGTCATAACAATGATCTCACCGCCGTATTCAACCTGAGGGGTGATCTCAAACAACAACATCGGATCGTTATAACTGTCAAAGCTGTTGAGCTTGTTCATAATATCCTGATGTTTTGGAAACAGGGTATCCTTTATCGTAGAATAGATATGGCGGTATTTATCTTGCTCTTTTTGGTTCCAGCTCTCCGACAGTTGGGAAATTTTTTCATGCATTGCGGGAAGATCTTCATCATGCAAAGCCTTAAGCTGAAGCTTATCGGGGGTATTTTTCTTTTTATCTATAAAAACCCAACTTTTGATAAGCGATTTTGACCGGTTCACCAAGCTGTAAAGGTCATTCAAATAAGAGGCCGATGGGACATATAACTCTGTAATCTTTTGATTAATGTTCCGGCTCCTTTCCAGTGAATTATTGATTATATAACTATTAATTAAGATGGCCAGAATAATGGCCCCTATACCCAGCAGCAACTTCCCTGCAATGGTAAATCTGATGTTTTTTATATTCATGAATACGACATTTTTAATGTTCCGCTAATATATGCAATTTGATGTAATAACAAATCGATCCCGGCTATTCTCCCGGGAGAAAAATTTCCTTTGGATATTCGATATGATCCAAAAACAGTCCGTTTGACGGCACGGAATAACCGGCCGCTGAACGGTCTTTGCTATCCAGAATATCCATCAGCTTATTGACTTCAATCTTTCCTGCACCAATTTCAAGAAGGGTTCCTACCATAGCCCGTACCATATTGCGCAAAAATCTGTTCGCTTTTACGGTAAAGCACAACAAATGTTTCTGTTTATACCATCTGGCATGATAAATTTCACAAATATTGGTCTTTACCTGGGTATTGGATTTGGAGAAACTGGTAAAATCCTTGTATTCAGTGAGAATTTCAGATGCCTTATTCATCCTATCCATATCCAGTTTCCCGAAAAAATGGTAAGCAAAAGCAGCTCTGAACGGGTCTTTGATCGTTGTTATCTGATAGATATAAGTACGGGAAATGGCATCAAAACGTGCATGGGATTTCTCCTTTACAGGCATTATTCCATATATGGCAATATCACGAGGCAAAAACCGGTTTAACCGGAAAATGGCATTTTGCATCTCCGGCAGAGGATCCATATCCATATCGAAATGGGCATAGAAACACGAAGCATGTACACCGGCATCGGTTCTGCCGGCACCAACCACCTGAATTTTCTGGCGGAAGATGGTGCTCAGAGCATGATTGAGTACTTGCTGCACACTCAGGGCCTTGGACTGTATCTGCCAGCCATGGTAATTGGTGCCCTGAAATGCCAGTTTGATAAAATATCTATGAATCAAAATTTATTGGGTTTGGAGCAAAACTAAAAAAAAAATCCTTTCGTTTAAAGTCCTAAAACATACATACTGGGGGAAAAAAGCTTAATAAAACTTAATGTACTTTAACTTTTATTAACAGAATAAAAGGCTAATATTGTCATTTCTAAAACTTTCATTTCTGTGATAAAAACCTTTAATTTGAGAAAAATTTGTATATGGATCAAACGCTGAATGTAAAAGAGTTAAATGAACGTATCCACCAGGAAAGTTCATTTGTGGATATGGTCAACATGGAGATGAACAAGGTCATAGTAGGCCAGAAGCATTTATTGGAAAGCCTTTTGGTAGGATTGCTCTCCGACGGCCACATTCTGCTGGAAGGTGTGCCGGGACTGGCAAAAACATTGGCCATAAGCACCTTATCAGGGATAATTGACGCAAAATTTAACCGGGTTCAGTTTACACCCGATCTATTGCCTGCCGATCTTTTGGGAACCATGATCTATAGCCAGCAGAAGGAACAATTTATGATAAAAAAAGGGCCCATCTTTACCAATTTTGTATTGGCCGATGAGATCAACCGGTCACCTGCCAAGGTTCAGAGTGCTTTACTTGAAGCCATGCAAGAGCGTCAAATAACCATTGGTGAGGAAACGTTCAAACTGGAAGAGCCTTTCCTGGTAATGGCCACCCAAAATCCCATTGAGCAGGAAGGGACCTATCCCCTGCCCGAAGCTCAGGTAGATCGATTTATGCTGAAAGTAGTGATTAATTATCCCGCCCTGGAAGAGGAAAAGCTGATCGTACGCCAAAATTTGGCCAAAGCCTTTCCCACGGCAAGCAAAGTGGTAAGTCCGGAGAATATTATCAAAGCCCGGCAAGTTGTGAAAGATGTCTATATCGATGAAAAAATTGAAAGATATATTCTCGATATTGTTTTTGCTACCCGGTTTCCTTCGAATTACAAGCTTGATCAATACGAAGCCATGATCAGCTATGGGGCTTCTCCCAGAGCCAGCATTAACCTGGCTATTGCATCAAAAGCTTTTGCCTTTATTAAACGCCGCGGTTACGTTATCCCGGAAGATGTCAGAGCCGTATGTCAGGATGTGATGAGACACCGGATCGGACTTAGCTATGAAGCAGAAGCAGAAAATATTACAAGTGAAGATATCATAACCCAGATCCTGAATACCATTGAAGTACCATAATGGTTATACGGATTGCATTGTTTTAATGCCAAAATCTATGAAACAGCTTTCTTTAACTTGCATCTTTTTCCTCTTCATATCCCTCTCTTTTGTCTATGGCCAGCATTTTATCGGCAATAACAAAGAAGAAATCAAAGATATGATGCAGGAATCGGACAAGGAATTGTTCTTTACCAAGGAGGTCAAAACCGATAATCACCATTTTCTTAAATATGAGAATATGGACAATACCAAAACCATGCTTTTTATCCTTGACAAAGACGGGAAATGTCAATATACCAAACTGATGTGTGATTACGCCCTGTTAAACAGCATGCAAAAGAAATTAAACAGGGAGTATGAATACCAAAAGGATCTGACGTGGATTGATTATGCTGCAGATCAATCTTATAACTATTTGATTGAGCTGGAGAAAAAGGAATGGTTTTTTACAATCAAAACTTCGCGGATTAAAAACTAGAACGATTTTGGAAACTACTGAACTGCTGAAGAAGGTCCGAAAAATTGAGATTAAGACACGGGGACTTTCCAAAAACATATTTGCCGGAGAATATCACAGTGCTTTTAAAGGACGGGGTATGTCATTCAGCGAAGTAAGGGAATATCAATACGGGGATGATATCAGGAATATTGACTGGAATGTGACAGCCCGCTTTAATCACCCCTATATAAAAATTCATGAGGAAGAACGGGAATTAACCGTCATGCTCATGATAGATGTCAGCAATTCCAGGGTCTTCGGCACAACAACCCAACTGAAAAAAAACCTTATTACGGAAATTAGCGCAGTGCTCTCTTTTTCTGCAATACAAAATAACGACAAGATTGGTGTGATCCTCTTCAGTGACCGGATAGAAAAGTTTATTCCACCTCAGAAAGGGCGCAAACATATTTTAAGAATTATCAGAGAATTGATAGAGTTTTCTCCCAAAAGCAGCCGCACCAATATATCTGAAGCCTTAAAATACCTTACAAATGTCATCAAGAAGCGATGCACTGCATTCGTCATCTCAGACTTCTTCGATCAGGATCCTTCCAGCTACCGGATGAATTACGAAGAATCCCTGCGTATCGCCAATAATAAGCATGATATTATTGGATTGCAGATATACGACCCAAGAGAAACCCGTTTGCCAGCCACCGGTTTGATCAGATTGAAAGATGCCGAAACCGGGGATGATATCTGGGTGGACTCCTCCAGCAAACGGGTCAGAAATCATTATGAGAAATGGTGGAATACAACCTATCAGCAAATCAAGTCGGTTTTTTCACATTCCGGAGTTGATTTTGTTACCGTTGCCACCGATGAAGATTATGTCAAACCATTGATCAGCTTGTTCAAAAGAAGATAACAGGAAGGATGACTATGCGGAATAAACATGGATTATTGAGCAGGATGATTTTCACATGGTTCTTTGTATTGGCCACCTATGCTTTCGCTTGTGGACAATCCTTCCGGGTAGACGCAAAGCTTGATTCCAACAGCATATTAATCGGAGATCAGGTCTATCTGAATCTTCATGTCACCCAGCCGGAAGGAGCAAGGGTTAACTTCCCTGTGATTGAAAAGCAAAAGCCTTCAGCAATAGAGATCATCAAAACCTATCCAAAAGATACCACAGCACTGGAAGGCCAGCATTTGGAAATCCGTCAGCGCATCTTGCTCACCAGTTTTGATACAGGACGCGTAGAATGGGAGCCCATGAAATTCACTTACCATCGCAAGGGAAGTTCCGACAGCATGGCAACCCCACCGCTGGCGCTGGCAGTTCAGCCCGTACAGGTTGATACTACCACACAAATCTTCGATATCAAATCACCTTTTGGGGCTCCTGTAACTTTCCGGGAAGCCCTGCCCTATATCCTGGCTTTTCTCGGTTTAGTCTTAATCATCGGCGGGATCTATTATATCCTGCGCAAACGCAAAAAGCAGCAACCCCTTCTCCAACCCCGCAAACCTGCTGAACCTGCCCATGTTTACGCCCGGCGTGAACTGGATAAACTGAAACGCGAACGGCTATGGCAACACGACCGGGTTAAAGCATACTATATCCGGTTGACCGAAATACTTAGAACTTACCTGTGGATGCGCTACAAAATAAAAACCCTTGAACGGACAACGGATGAAATACTCGATGCATTAAAATCCAATGAGTTTTCCGATGACCAGCTTTTCAAAAGGTTGGAAGATACGCTGCGGTTAGGAGATCTGGTAAAATTTGCCAAGCTTATACCTTCTCCCACGGAGAATGAGCAATGTATGGAGTTTGCCTATGATTTTGTCAGCAAGACACAATACGTTCCAGCACAGGAAAAATCTGATGCACCGTTTGACAATACCAAGGTGCCGGTAACGAATGATAAAACATCTGAAGATAAGCCATGATGAGCAATGTAAATTTTGCCAATCCGGAACTATTGTTCTTATTGATACTGATTGTACCTGGTGTAGTCTGGTATATCATCAAGCACAGATCATCTGCAGCCAGCATACAGATATCGACCATCAATGGTCTGAGAAATGCCGGAACATCTTATAAATACTACCTGAAGCATGTCTTATTTGCCTTGAGGATGATAGGAATAGCTTTGCTGATTTTGGCACTGGCAAGGCCTCAATCGACCATGAACTGGAAAGACGTCACCACAGAAGGGATTGACATTGTCATGGCCCTTGATATTTCAAGCAGTATGCTGGCAAAAGATTTTAATCCCAATCGCCTGGAGGCTTCCAAAGATATTGCCAATGATTTTATACACGGCCGGCCCAACGACCGGATAGGACTGGTTGTTTTCAGCGGGGAAAGTTTTACCCAGTGTCCGCTAACAACAGATCATACGGTATTGATCAATCTTTTTGAAGATATTGAAAGCGGAATGATAAAAGATGGAACTGCCATTGGCATGGGACTGGCTACAGCTATCAACAGATTAAAAGACAGCCAGACCGAGAGCAAAGTAGTCATACTGCTGACCGACGGGGTGAACAACCAGGGTAGCATTGCTCCTGAAACCGCTGCCGAGATAGCCAAAACCTTCGATATTCGAGTATATACCATTGGTGTGGGCAGCCGAGGGGAGGCCCCCTACCCGATCCCTACACCTTATGGCATACGCTATAAAAACATGAAAGTGGAAATTGACGAAGAAGTGCTCCGGAAGATAGCAGAAGAAACGGAAGGAACTTACTTTAGAGCTACAGACAACCAAAAGCTGAAAAGCATCTACCGGCAGATCGATGAAATGGAGAAGACAAAAATAGAAGTGAAAGAATACAGCGAAAAAAGTGAGGAGTACCTTAGCTTTGCCCTGACGGCAGCGTTGTTGTTATTAACGGAAATTTTACTCAAATCCACAGTGATGAGGAGTATACCCTAAACGGAACAGGACTATGTTTAAATTTGGCCATGAAGCCTATTTATATGGATTATTGATCATACCTGTTTTGGTGATTCTTTTTGCGATCGGATTATACTGGCGTAAAAAGGCACTAAAGCGCTTTGGGAATCCCCCGATAATCAATCAGCTAATGCCTTACGTGTCAACCTTGAGGCCTGTGATAAAATTCATTCTGCTCATACTTGCTTTGACCTCGGTGATCTTTGCCCTTGCTGATCCCCAATTCGGATCAAAACTAAAAAAAGTCAAACGTGAAGGTGTGGAGCTCATCATTGCGCTGGATGTGTCCAATAGCATGCTGGCTGAGGATATAGAACCCAACCGGCTGGAAAGAGCCAAAAGGGCCATCGCCAAAATGGTGGATCAATTGAGCAATGATAAGATCGGGCTGATCGTTTTTGCTGGTGATGCTTACATTCAGGTACCTTTAACAACAGATTATTCGGCAGTGAAAATGTACATGTCATCCATCAATACCGACATTGTTCCCAGGCAGGGCACTGCTATTGGCTCGGCCATTGATCTGGCAGTCCGTTCTTTTGATGAGCAAAGTGAACTGGATAAGGCGCTGATTGTGATCACAGACGGGGAGAATCATGAAGGCAATGCCATCGAGGCTGCAGAGAATGCAAATGAAAAAGGGATCACCATTCACACCATAGGCATGGGAGATCTCAGCGGATCGCCCATTCCCGTCAGGAAGCAGGGTGGCTCTCCCGTATTTCAGAAAGACCAACAGGGAAATGTCGTGGTCAGCAAGCTGGATGAACAAACCCTGAAAATGCTCGCAGCCCGTGGTAAGGGAACTTATATCCATGCAAACAATGCCCGTACAGGGTTGAATGAACTTTTTGAAGAGATCAGCAAAATGGATCAGAAGGAAATAGAATCGAAAGTATATACCGATTACCAGCACAGATTCCAGTATCTGATAGCGCTTGCATTGATCTTTCTGATGGTTGATCTGATCCTGCTTGAGCGAAAAAACAAAAGACTTATGAAGTTTAACCTGTTTAATGTCAGGAGGTGATTATGGTATTCAGGAAATATGTTATCTTGCTATTGATGTCGGTTGTATCGATAAACGCTTTGCCACAAAGCGAAAGGAAATATATCCGGCAAGGAAATGATGCTTTTAATGAAAAGGCCTATACACAATCCGAAGTCAATTACCGAAAAGCAATAGAAAAAGCTCCCAATTCCTATAAAGCGATCTTTAATATGGGTGATGCGATTTATAAACAGTCGAAATACCAGGAAGCCGCAAAACAGTTTTCTGCGCTGACAAACCGCGATTTGTCGGATGAAGAACTTGCCAGGGCTTATCATAACCTGGGCAATTCGCTTCTCAAAGCGGAAAATATCAAAGAAAGTATAGATGCTTACAAAAATGCGTTGAAACACAATCCCAAGGATATGGAAACCAAGCACAACCTGACCTATGCTTTGAGAAAGCTAAAACAACAGCAGCAACAAAAACAAAACCAAAATAAAAACCAGCAGAAAAACCAGGATCAAAAGAATCAGGATCAAAAGGACAAACAACAGCAAGAACAAAATAATCAGCAACAGCAAAGGGAAAACGAGGATAAGAAGCAGCAAAACCAGCAAAAAAAGCAAAATCAAAACCAAAACCAACAGCAGCCACGGAAAGATCGTATTTCAAAGCAGGACGCCAGAAGGTTGCTGCAGGCGCTTGAGAATGACGAACGGGAATTGCAAAAAAAGCTAAAAAAGAAAGAAGTACAAGCTGCAAGTGCAAAATCGGGTAAAAATTGGTAATTCACAACAGGATGAGATTACATGTGATCATCATACTACTGGTCTTTATTATCAGGCCATTATGGGCTAATGACGTTCAATTTACCGGAGAAGCGCCCAATGTGGTAAAATCCGGTCAGCGCTTTCGTTTAACCTATACGGTCAATACCAAAGCTGAAAACTTTGAACCTCCAAATATTCAAAATTTTAACATTCTTGCCGGTCCCAGCAGATCGACAAGCCAGAACGTCAGTGTCATAAATGGACAGATGACCAGAACCTACCAGCTTCAATTTACTTTTGTACTGGAAGCAAATAAAGCCGGTGAATTTACAATCTCTCCGGCAAAAATCCAGGTAGATGGGAAAACCTACAAATCCAAACCCCTAAAGATTGAAGTGATCGGCCAGGAGAAATCCCAGGAAAAGCAGCAACAAAATGCAGAATCGGCGAGGGAAAGCAGTACGCAAAGCAAAACCCAAAATGCACAAAGTGATGATCTGTTTGTCAGAATATTGGTGAACAAAAGCAATGTATACCGCGAAGAACCCCTTGTGGCAACCATAAAACTGTATTCCAAACTCAATATATCAGGACTGGAAAACATCAAGTTTCCCAATTTTGAAGGATTCTACAAACAGGAGATCGAAACCCAGCCCCTGCGGCATCTGGAAAAAGAAAATGTCAACGGGGAAATCTATGGTACCGGCATATTGAAGAAATATCTTCTTTTTCCCCAAAAAACAGGAAACATAACCATCGGCCCCTTTGAGGTGGATTGTATTGTGCAAAAAAAAGTCAAAAGTCAGAGCCGCAGTATATTTGATAATTTTTTCGGTTCGTACAAAAATGTTAAAATGCCCCTTTCAAGCCGTCCGATGCAGATCAATGTCCATACCCTTCCCTCAGATAAGCCCCTTGATTTTACCGGCGGTGTGGGAAACTACAGGATGGATGCCTCCATGAACAAACAATCGGTTAAAACCAATGAAGGTGTTACCTTAGAAATCAATATTACCGGTAACGGTAACCTTAAAGTTCTGGAACCGCCCAGAGTTAATTTCCCTCCTGATCTTGAAGTTTATGATCCCAAAGTCTCCAACAACATCAAAGTTACACCATCAGGAGCAAGCGGAACAAAAACCATTGAATATCTGATCATTCCAAGACATGCAGGGGAATACAACATTCCACCCGTCAAAATGTCCTATTTTGACCCGGCTAAAGACAGTTATCATACCTTGCAATCCCAGCCGCTTACATTGCATGTAAATAAAGGTGAAGGGGATACCAGCAGGCAGGTTTCGGCTTCTTATTCCAAACAGGATGTCAATATTATTGGAAGCGATATCCGGTATATTCAAACCGAAGATTTCCGGTATAAAGAGCAGGGAGAATTTTTGTTTGGTTCAAACCGGTTTTTAGCATTATATACCGGTTCTCTGGCTATATTTCTGGCTGTATTTGTAATCCGGAGGAAGAAGGTCAGGGAGAACGCTGACATGGCAGCTCTAAAAAATAAAAAAGCCAATAAATATGCAAAACGCCGGCTAAAAATAGCCTCCAAATATTTAAAGGAAGATGACAAGGATAAATTCTACGAAGAAACCCTTAAAGCGCTATGGGGTTATATGAGTGATAAGCTAGGCATTCCGGTAGCGGAGCTTTCCAGGGAAAATATTCAGGATACATTAAGGAAAAAACAGATACCTGAGCATGATACAACGCAATTTCTGGAATTGCTCGATAATTGCGAATTTGCAAGATACGCACCCTCAGGCGAAGCAGAAAAGAGGGATGAATTGTATAACAATGCTATCGCCATCATCAGCCGGTTGCAACAAAAGCTTAAGTAGGGTTTGTCCATAAAGTCAGATACGAGCAGGGGTTTGCCCTGGTTAATTAAAAATGACACCATATGGGAATTATTGCTATGAAGAAGATGGTATGGACGGTTATGGCATTGCTTGTTTTGTTGACCACCGGTTCAACAGCACAGGTTGAGAGCTTTATGGTGGATTCTGCCAACAAACATTATAGGAAAAGCGAGTACAGGCAAGCCATAAAACTTTACCAACAGGTACTCAACAAAGGAATCGAAGCCCCGGGGATATATTATAACCTGGGAAATGCCTATTATAAAACCCATCAGCTGGCTCCTGCCATACTGAATTATGAAAGGGCCCTGCTCAGGGATCCTTCAAATGAAAACATACAGTATAACCTGAAGCTGGCCAGATCGCAGATCCCCGATAAGATAGAGAAGATCCCCGAGTTCTTCATCAATCAATGGATAAAGAATTTAATCGATACTTTTTCTTCCAACATGTGGGCTGTTATCAGTATGACCGCCTTTGCATTGTTTTTGGTTCTGTTTTCCCTATACCTTTACAGCCAACGCATTCAGGTTAAAAAAAGCAGTTTTTGGATCGGCATCCTGGCTGTAGCCATTGCCATTGCCTCATTTACATTTTCATACAAGCAAAAACAGGAGGTAGTGGACAGTAAGCAGGCCGTGGTGTTTGCTTCGAAAGTAACTGTCAAAAGTTCACCTGCAGAAAGCGGAACTGACTTATTTGTGATACACGAAGGGGCAAAAGTTTTTATAGCCGATGAAATGAGCGAATGGTATGAAATCAGACTCGCTGACGGAAGCCAGGGGTGGTTGCGAAAAAAAACCGTTGAACCGATTTAACTGCATGATGCATAAACAAACAGCCTTTCCCGCTGAATAAGCGAGACAGTGAAATTCATGAATGTGCGATGGCTTGAGTAATGAATGCAGGCAATCCCGCAAAGGTCTGTATTATTATAATTCAAAACATAGCTCTTCTTTTTTTTTCATTCCTTCCGCTGCAATTGCACAAAAAATTGTATTTTTATTTACGCATTTTTTAAAAGCCAAATACATAATTGCATGGAAAAAAGAAAGTTAGAGGGCAGATCTATCCTGGGTATCATATTGGTTCTCATAGGTGTTGGTTTAATTGCCCGGAACATGAATTTTATACCGGATGCACTGGCCCGTGATCTTTTTAGCTGGCCTATGATTCTGGTGGTTTTAGGGATCATCTTCTTAAGCAGCAAAGCGAACCATACCAGCGGATGGATATTGTTGCTGCTGGGTGTACTTTTTTTATTACCAAAGATAACAGGTTTTCCGTATTCATTAGGTGAGGTCTTTTGGCCTGTCATATTTATTGCCCTGGGTTTATTGATCTTATTTAAATCGCTTGGGGGTATCAAAAGACGAAAAAGTCCGACAACTTCCGGATCTGGTGTTGATTGCATTGATGAGGTAGCTATTTTAGGGGGCAATGAAAGAAAGATCAACTCCCAATCCTTCAAAGGCGGGCAGGTAACTTCCATTTTCGGCGGTTCCCAGGTCAATCTTTTGGATGCCGGGCTGGCCCCCGGCGAGAATGTGATGGATGTTTTCAACCTTTTCGGCGGTTCAACATTTATTGTGCCGAAAGACTGGAACATCAAGGTAGAGGTGGTTTCTATCCTGGGAGGTTTTGCGGATAAACGTCTCGGTACAGAAAGCGCTGCCAGTGAAGCAGATTCCGTTTTGATCATCAAAGGCTTGGCACTATTCGGAGGAGGAGAGCTCAAAAGCGGTTAATGCTTTGCTACAGTTTGCGCTTGTATATACGGAAAAATAAATCTTTGAAAGTAACTGCAGAGAAAATGCCAACCATTGTCTCTGTCTGATTGAATCTTCATGATTCATAGGTAGTAAATTGTGTTTTTTATTCGGATAAAAGCTTATTATAGCCTGTATATCAATTTAATATCGCTGCAAAATTTGAAATATTCAGCCCAATCGCCATGGAACCTGCATGCTTTATTCATCTCCTTGTTGTGTAGTCTGGTGCATGCAGGTTTCAACTGTCTATTTTTTTTATTTTTTAATGGTCAGATGGAACCGCATAATAAAAATAATCATTTTGTCGTGTGTGTTAATAATTATTTTTATCATGCTTGTTTCATAAAGGCAGACACCGGATTCTTGTGGCCACCCCGAATAGTACAATAGTTTATTCCTGTCTCCATGGTGGCAGGCACAATCGAACATTATTTCCCCCAGCAAACAACATTTCCGTCCATCGTTGCCATGAACCGTTTGTGATCCGCTGCGATCAATCCATCCCAAACCGGCGGGGAAGCAATTTGATATTTCTGCAAAACCTTCCCTGATTCACCGTCAAAAGCCCATAACCATCCTCCGTGCTTCCCATTAAGGGCTTCTTTCTGTTTTTTCATATTGGCCTGGACAAGGGAATCGGTATAATGCCTTTGAGCTTTCTCCTCGTCCAGCAGGTCAGGCGGACCGCTCACAAACAATTTATTATTGGCTTTAACCATGGATTGCACCAAAATGGGTATGGTAGTATTCCATTGGTATGACATGGGTTCAGCACCGATTCTCTCCAATTTGGCAGTTTTTTCTGAAAGCAGAGTAGTGTCCACTTCCATAGATTTTGAAGTGGAAAACAATTGGTATTCCATGGGTTTGGTCCACCGGTAGTACTGGGGTTTTCTTCCAAAAGCATATACATTGTCACGGTCATGAACCACTATACGTCCGGATGGCGCATATTGCCCGGCCACATAATAACCATTCCATCCTCCGAGATAGTGCTTTCCGTAAACCCAGTAAGCACGATGAAACCAGGAATCATCCAAATACCCGTAGGGTGCAAACAGGTGGTTGTCTTCTATTTTTACGGAATGCATACTATCCAGGAACAAATGATGATAATTCTTGAAAGTTACCTGCAATGGACCTGCATGATTAAACATTTGTGAAAATTCACGTTTCATTTCCCTGCCCATAAGTTGTTCATAGGACTGGTCAGAAAGCTGGTCGATTGCCATGCGTTTACCTTGTTTATTGAATTTCTGGGAACGCATATATACATATCTTCCATCGGTGGACAGAATATCGGGCGAAGCCACCGGCATGGTCAGCCAGGTAGCAGCTTGCTGAAGATGGGCACCCGTTTCCGGATTTGTTTCATTCATCTGGTTGACAGCAATCTTTTCGCCGGTAACAGCATTGAGGCGGTAGAGATACAAACCTCCATCCAGGAACATCGACCGCCCTGCAACAAACCAAACTTCCCCATCCTGAATCATAACGTTGCCCGTAACCGGCCAGAGAGATTCCAGTTGTCCTTCAGCCAATATTTTTTGGTGGGCGGGTGCGGCATGAAACTTCCATATCAGTTCGCCCCCGGATGCTTCCAGACAGTATACATAACCATCGGCAGAGCCGAAGTAGACCTTATTATGATATATTGTTGGCGGTGAATCAATGATGCCTCCTGTGGTATAATGCCACCGTTGCTTACCATTGAAAGCATTCAGGGCATAAAGGGTATGGTTATCTTTTCTTGCCACATAGACGGAGTTATCAGCCATAACCAGCGTGGTCAAATCGCCTCCGAGTTTGGTTTGTAAGTATGTAAAACCTCACCGGTAGCAGCATCAAGCTTTCTCAGTGGGCCATCAATAGAAAGGGTGGCAAATACCTGGTTTTCATGAGCGACCAGTCGCCTGGGCAGTTGAGCCGGTCCACTTTTCAATGGCCACAAAGGATTTACCCATGAGTGAATGGGTTTTTTCCAGAGTATTTTGCCATTGAAGGCATCTCTGGCGATCAATTTCCAATCGGAAGGAAGAAAAACGGATGCCGTTGGGCCTTCATCCAGGATGTAGAATATACGTCCGCCACTGGAAACCATAGCGCTAATGCTTTCCATAAGATCGTGGTGCCTGGTCCATTTGGGTTTACCAACCCATTGAAGGTTCCTCGGAGGTTCTACCAGCATATCCTCCGAAACGGCATTGTTGCTTGTGTTGTAAAGGTAATGCGGCCAATCATCCATGCCTTCCGGCCTGTTTTTTTCCTTGACCACCCATTGATCGTCATTCCGGATATAAGCCATTCCACCTGGCGCCAAAACTCGCATGATCTCTTCCTTTAATACATCCTGCCCCTGGCTGGCAACTAAAAGATTAACCATATTATCAACATAAGGAAGGCTTTGACCGTTCCAATGCTCTACCGAGACCTTACCATACAGTTCCTTATCCAAAATGTATTTGCGGGCTTTTCGCACATTGGTCTTGTTTTCCGCAAGTCCGTGAACGACAAAAGCGCTATCCCGATAAAACGCTGCTGTCATCCGGCCGTTTTCAACGCCAACATAAACGATAACACCGCCTTTAGTACCGGTTTTTTCAAGTATCACTTCGGCTTTTTCCGAATAGTTCGTGCATCCGGCCAACAGGAAGACAAAACACAGAAAACAACCAAATACTCCATTCCATATAACTTTCTTCCTTTGTAAACCATAAGTGTGGATAGCATAAAGATCATCAGATTTCATAGCTCAGCGGATTATAATTTTGACAGGTAGTGTTCACGGCTTTACGGTTTTACGATTTTATTGACATGCTAAAAATAACAATTTGTTCATTTCTTGCAAATCGTAAAGTATTATTGCTTGGTTTTCAGGTCCTTTTCAGCTTTTCAAAAAGCAAGCAATATTTTCAGATGGTCTTCCGGATGTTCTTCCAGCCTGGTGAATGCTTCCTGAGCTTTGGATGCCGGCATCCGGGCGGTAATAAGGTTGTCGGCCCTGAGCTGATAAGCAAAGAGATGGCTGATGGTTTCACTAAATTCACCGTGACTAACGCGTGAAGCGATAATTTTGGCTTCCTTCCATATAAATTCTTTCATATTCAGGGTAGCGGGCTCATCTGAAAGTCCAAGCACAACCACCCTTCCTGCTCCCCGGATGCTTTGCACACAACCTCTTACCGGATGGGGCACACCCTCAACCGGTTTGGCATGACCCACGGCTTCAAAGCCAACATCCACTCCCCTGTTGCCTGTAAGTTCCATAATACGGGCTACCGGATCTTCTTTCTCCGGATTGATCACCATGGTATCAGGAAAAGCTTTTAATGCCATGTTAAGCCGGTTTTCAACAGGATCTACCATGATCACCGGCTGCTCGGTTTTGGTTTTTACCGCCTGCAAGATGCATTGGCCTACTTTGCCTGCTCCCCAGATGACAATATGATCACCCTGCCCCACATCACCCCTGCTGGCAGCATGAAAACCAATGGACAGGACTTCGACCAAGGCAGCCGTACGGTCGTCAATATTGTCATCCAGATGGAAAAGCCGATCCTCCCTAACAGCCACGTATTCACCAAAGCCGCCATCCATATCCACCCCAATCAGCTTCAAAGACGAACAGGCAGGATATTGGCCCGCTTTACAGGCAGCACACTCTCCGCACCAAATGATCGGATCAACAGTCACCCGGTCGCCTTTTCGGGCGTTCGAGACCTTGCTCCCGGTCTCCACTACTTCCCCTGCAAATTCATGCCCGGGAATCAAAGGCAGTTGGGTACGGGGGTGAAAATCGCCGGATAAGATATGTTGATCGCTGCCGCAAATGCTGGCATACCTTACTTTAACCAATACTTCCACTTCCTTGATCTGCGGATCGGCCACCGATTCCCACTCAATTCGATTGTATCTATTGATAACTGCTGCTTTCATAATAGCATTTTGAACAGTATAAAACGTGTAGATGGCATATAAGGTATAAAGGTATGGCATAAAGAGGGCTTTTGTACGATAATTATTGGAATTATTTGTTTCAAATTTCTTATATTTACCTCTTAAATCAATTATAAATTATAATTATTTACATGCCCAGGTTCCCCCACTATGCCCAGCATGATGCTACAGACTGCGGGCCCTCCTGCCTTCGAATGATAGCCCGTTACTATGGGAAGCATTATTCCCTCCAAACCCTTCGCGATCGCAGCTATATCACGCGGGAAGGTGTTTCGATGATGGGCATCAGTGATGCCGCAGAATCGATCGGATTTCGAAGCATGGGTGTCCGGATAAGCTGGGATCAACTGCTGAAAGAGGTACCATTACCCTGTATCGCCCATTGGAAACAAAACCACTTTGTGGTAATTTACAAGATCCGAAAAAATAAGGTATACGTTGCTGATCCTGCAAGGGGCAGGATACGTTTTCCTAAAGAAGAATTTATGCAGGGTTGGGCCACAACCCGTGAAGATGATGCCGATAAAGGATTGTGTTTGCTGCTTAATCCCACACCCGATTTTCACAAAGCAGAAGATGAACAACTGGATAAATCAGGCTTTGGCTTTTTATTGCAATATCTGAAGCCCTACAAAAAATATATTGTTCAATTGTTTTTGGGTCTGTTACTGGGCAGCTTGCTACAGCTTATCTTTCCTTTCCTTACCCAGGCAATTGTTGACCGGGGTATCAATAACCAGGATCTAAGCTTTGTTACCCTGATCGTCCTGGCGCAATTGGTTCTTATTGTCGGAAGAACCACGGTAAATTTTATCCGAAGCTGGATTCTCCTGCACTTGAGCACCCGGGTCAATATATCGCTCATATCTGATTTCCTGACCAAGCTGATGAAATTACCGGTAGCATTTTTCAGCACCAAGATGACAGGTGATTTGATACAGCGCATTCAAGACCACAGAAGAATAGAAAATTTTTTAACCACCAATACCCTTAATGTGCTGTTTTCCTTTATCAGTCTTATTGTATTTGGCATTGTGCTGGCCATATATAGCTGGTTCATCTTTACGGTTTTTATAGCAGGCAGCGCTTTGTATATTGCATGGGTGCTGGTATTCATGAAACGGCGGCGTGAGCTTGACCACCGGCGTTTCGCACAGCTTTCGGATAACCAAAGCAATTTGATACAACTGATCACCGGTATGCAGGAGATTAAGCTAAACAATTGTGAGCGACAGAAACGATGGGAATGGGAAGGCATCCAAACCCGTTTGTTCCGGGTGGAAATGAAAGGTTTATCCCTTCAACAATACCAGCAGGCGGGTGGTGTATTCATCAATGAGATCAAAAATGTGGTGATCATTTTTTTGGCAGCCAGTGCAGTGATAGAGGGTAGCATGACATTAGGCATGATGCTGGCCGTGCAATTTATCATTGGACAGCTTAACAGCCCGCTTCAACAGATGATCCGCTTTTTTCACATGGCGCAGGATGCCAAGATCAGCCTGGAGAGACTGGGTGAGATACATAACAAGGATGAGGAAGAAGACCTCAAAAAACCCAAGATAACTATCCTGCCGGAGAAAGCCGAGTTAAATGTGCAGCAGGTATATTTTCAATATGAAGGGCCCCATTCTCCCTATGTCTTAAATGATGTAACCCTTCAGTGCCCTGAGAAAAAAGTGACGGCAATAGTAGGGGCATCCGGTTCGGGTAAAACAACACTCATCAAATTGTTGCTGGGTTTCTACAAACCCGTTGAAGGACATGTGAAGATCGGTGATATCCATTTGAGCAATTTCAGCAATCGCGTATGGCGCAGCAAATGTGGAGTAGTCATGCAGGATGGTTTCATTTTTTCCGATACCATCGCCAACAACATCGCCGTGTCGGATGAAACGATCGACCGGGAAAAATTGCTGCATGCAGTTAAGGCAGCAAATATACAGGACGATATAGAGTCCCTGCCCCTGGGTTACAATACCAAGATAGGTAAGGAAGGGATCGGCATGAGCCAGGGCCAGCAACAACGTATCCTGATCGCACGGGCTGTCTACAAAAACCCCGAATATATATTCTTCGATGAAGCTACCAATGCCCTCGATGCGAACAATGAAAAGGTAATCATGAACAACCTCCAAAATTTCTTTCAAGGTCGCACCGTCGTTATTGTAGCCCACCGGTTAAGTACAGTTAAAAATGCAGACCAGATCGTTGTGCTGGATAAAGGAAAGATCATAGAAAAAGGAACGCATACAGAACTGACCGAAAAAAAAGGAGCATACTACCACCTGGTGAAAAATCAACTGGAACTTGGAAATTGATCCCTTCATTTGATGAACAGCCTAAAAGTGGGGACGAACATGTAACCCATCTGAACCTGTGCCCGTATATTCCAGCATACAGCATACAGCATAGGAATATATAGGAATAGGAAGCTAATTTGGGTTCGGGTTAATTCCGCGGGTTAATTCCGGGTTTGGGTTTAATGAAAATGCCTTTAGTAAATCAGCTAAGAGGCGGCAAAGTGAAACTGTATATAAATACTGCGAGCTGAAGCCAACGAAATAGATGAGGTGCTAAAGGCGAACAAAAAAATATAAACTTAAAGGACTTTTTGTGTTTTTCAGCAATCCCTCATGCAGTAATCTTATCCACAGTATTGTTAACCTCAAAAATGAATCTTTATGGGAAAAGCAAAAAAAATGATTGATGAGTTAATTGAAAAGAAAGCTCAGGGCAACAAATTTCAGAGTAATAACATCAAAATGAAACTCATGTTTAAAGGGATTATCCCCGATGACATTACAGACGGCACGCCCGACACGGATGATTTAATATCCAAAATAGAAGGAGTCGCCGAACAGTTCAACATAACGTTAACCACAAAATAAAATTTAATATGATGAAAGTAAAAACAGCTTATTCCAGCGAAAAAGACCCCCAGGCTCTAGCGGCAGATATTCAAAAACAAATTGTTCCCTTTGATACCAGACTTTTGCTTTTTTTTGCTTCTCCCTCCATAGATCCGGAAGGCCTAAGTGCTTCAATACAAAGCATTTTCCCCGAAGTCCCTACCATGGGTTGCAGCTCTTCAGGTGAAATTGTTACGGGGCAAATGCTTGATCAATCCATGGTGGCCATGGCATTTGGGCCGGAGATCATTGATGACTGCAAAATTGAAGTTTTAAACAACATCAAATCCGACAGCAATCAAGTTGATAAAGCATTTGATGCTTTCGGACAATATTTTGAGACGCCGCCATCTGACCTGGCTCCGGATAAATATGTGGGTATAGTGCTGATCGATGGCCTCAGCCTGCAGGAAGAAAACATCAATGACCGGATTGGAGACCTGACCAATGTATCTTTTATCGGAGGTTCTGCCGGAGATGACCTGGCATTTAAACAGACGTACATCTATGCCAATGGCAAAACCTACAAAGATGCAGCTGTACTGGCCTTGGTAAAAAGCAAGACGAAATTTGACTTTCTCAAAACCCAAAGCTTTAAAGCAACAAATAAAAATGTGGTGGTGACAAAAGCCGATGAACCGAACAGAAAAGTACTGGAAATTAACAACAAACCTGCCACTCAAGCCTATGCTGAATTAACAGGCGTCCCGGAAGAAAAAGTATCGGATACTTTCTTCTCTCATCCCGTTGGATTGGTATTTCAGGATGACTTTTTTGTTCGAAGTCCCCAAAGAACGGAAGGAAAAACCATATATTTTTACTGTTCTATAAAAGAAGGGATGGATCTAAAAATCCTCGATTCCAAAGATATTGTCGAGCATACAAAGGTTGCATTAGACCATAAGATGGAAGAAATGGGCAATGTTTCAGCCATCGTGAATTTTAACTGTATTCTGAGAACGCTTGAACTAAAAAACAAAAATCAAACCCAACAGTACGGAAATATTTTCAAGAAGGTACCGACAGTGGGTTTTAGTACTTATGGAGAGAGCTACATAGGACATATCAACCAGACAGCTACCATGCTGCTGTTCCGGTAAAAAAAGACCTCGAACGGACACCGCAAATGTGCGGATGTGAATAAATGTTCATCCGCACATTCGCTTTGGAAGGCAGGGTGGCGTGCGCAGGGAGGGCCCAGTAGTGGCATGTGAGCCTTCA
>CAYYLT010000003.1:19114-39462 GCA_964472385.1 uncultured Bacteroidales bacterium | reverse complement strand
TAGCTGATGTACTAAAGACTTTTTCAGCAAACCCTGCTTCGAGGCTTTCGCAACGTAGCAGATGACCAAAAATTGGCGCACTCGGAAAAAATATATGAAAATAGAATTTTTTGAACATAATACGTAAAGTACTAATATTTTAGTGTTTATAAATTTTTATTTATTTTTTATGAATAATACAGGTTAATGCGTAAAATCAATAGATATTTCAATCTTTTGCTTTAATTTTGTATCAATCATTAGGCGTTAATTTCTTTATAACCTGTATGATTCATGCATCAAGTTTTGGGTAGATGCAAGGCGTCGAAAGCACACGAGTTAGTCGCCTGCTTCGAGGTTTTCGCCACGTATCAGATGCCCAAAAATTGGCGCAGGCGGAAAAAATTTTTATTCATTATTTGTGCATGATACAGGTTAACAAATCGGTATGCCCCATAGAACAAAAAAAATGTAAATGATATATATTTGAATTATGGCTAGCACAGCAGATTTTAAAAATGGGATGTGTATTAAGTATCATGATGATTTTTATACTATTGTTGAATTTCAGCATGTTAAGCCGGGCAAAGGCGGAGCCTTTGTAAGGACCAAACTGAAAAGCGTTACCACAGGTAAGGTCATAGAGAATACCTTTAACTCCGGGGCCAAAGTTGAAACAGCCAGGATAGAGCGCCGCCCTTATCAATTTCTTTATCAAGATGATCTGGGATACCACTTTATGCACACGGATACTTTTGAGCAGTTGTCTTTACCCGCAAATCAGATAGATAATCCCAAATTGCTCAACGATAACCAACAGGTCGAAATACTGTTTCACGATGAGACGGAAACACCCATAAGGTGTGAATTACCTCCTTTCGTAGAGCTTGAGGTTACCTATACCGAACCGGGCGTCAAAGGGGATACGGCATCCTCAACAGCCACGAAAGCAGCTACCCTGGAAACCGGCGCAGAGATCAAGGTGCCGCTTTTTATTAATACCGGAGAGAAGATTAAAGTCGACACCCGGGATTCGTCTTATGTAGAAAGAATAAAAAACAAATCTTGATTATCTGAAAAAGGGATCAATTGAATGAAGATGAGAATCAGCCAGTCGAAAATAAACCGTTTGCAATTGTTTTCATTTAAATTGAATTCCTTGCTTTCCATTACCAAGGCCATCAATGCCAATCTTAATGTTGAGGAACTGTTAGGACGTTATGAGCGCATCCTGAGGGAAGAGCTTAATATCGGGAAGGTATTGATCTACAAGTATAATTTTAACAAGGAGGAGTGGGAAATTATACTGAATTCAGGCTGTGCCGAGGAAGTGGATAAAATTGATATGCAGGAGGCAGTTATCGGTACTGAGGATATTGCCTTCGTAACCTCCTCTCCCGATCCGCATTTACGAACTTTTGACAATATCATACCCGTATTTCATAATAATGAACCCATAGCCTATGTTCTGATCGGTGATATTGATGAAGAATCAAAAGGTGTGAGTCCTACCATCAAACACCTTCATTTCATACAGACCTTATCGAACATCATTATGGTTGCTATAGAAAATATCAGGTTGTATGACGAGAGTCTTCAGCAGGAAGCTATAAAGAAAGAGCTGGAGCTGGCTTCCCGGATGCAGTCTATGCTGGTGCCTGATAAATCCTCTTTACCCGATAATGAACGGATATTCTTCACAACCTTCTATAAACCCCATTATGAAATAGGCGGTGATTATTATGATTACATTCCGCTGAATAAGGATGAAGGGGTTTTTTGTATTGCTGATGTATCCGGTAAAGGTGTTTCTGCAGCTTTATTGATGGCAAATTTCCAGGCAAATTTGCGGGCACTTTTTACCACGAATACCCATCTTGAGAATATCATCCATAAACTAAACGAGCGGGTTATGAGCAGCGCAAAAGGTGAGAAATTTATCACCATGTTCATCGCCAAATACAATTATCAGACCCATATGCTCGAATACATCACTGCTGCCCATAATCCCCCTTTATTATATAAGATGGAAAGTGAGGAGCTACAATATCTTAAAGATGGTTGCCTTGGCCTTGGGATGCTGGATGAAATACCCGAGATCAACAAGGGATACCTGCATATTAAGGAAAGGACAAAATTGCTTTGCTATACCGATGGACTGGTTGAACTTATGGGAACCGAAAAAGTCACCTATAGCACCGAGCAAATCAAGAAACAACTTCTCAATCAGCATCGTATCGACCGGAATATCCAAGACATCATAGACGAACACACCATTGAAGCCGGGAATTCTTCTGTATTTGACGATATATCAATCATTGGGGTTGAGTTTTATCCCGGTATGGCTAAGCCGGTAAGCAATAACGATATATAACAAAAAAAGCTGCCCTGATCCTTATCAAAGCAGCTATTGTGTTGACCCACCAGGGCTCGAACCTGGAATCTTCAGGACCAAAACCTGACGTGTTTCCATTACACCATGGGTCAGAATATATTTTTTCTCGATTAAGAGGGCAAATATAAGAAATATTTTTTATTTTATGTATCCTGACCGGAAGGAATATTTATTCCTTTGCCATTAAGCATTCGTTAAGCCTTAGTTTTGGCCTTTATTATCATGGCTAGCATGGTTTATTAAACCCGAATTATGGACATTGTTTTTGCAACCAACAATCCGCATAAGGTTAAAGAAATTCAGGCGCTTCTTCCAGCTAGCCTGAAAATCATTGGCTTAAAAGAGCTGGGGTTTGATGGTGAGATACCTGAAAATCAATTCACGCTGGAAGGGAATGCGCGAGAGAAGGCTGAATTTATTTATCATAGATTTGGTATGAATAGCTTTGCTGATGATACAGGGCTGGAAATTGAATCCCTGCATGGTGAACCCGGCGTATATTCTGCCAGGTATGCCGGAGCGGCAAAAGATCCCCAGGCCAATATGGATCTGGTGCTTCAAAAACTGGAGGGCGCAACCCAAAGAAATGCCCGTTTTAGATGTGTGATTGCCTTAATCCAGGGAGGCAAATCAAAACTTTTTGAAGGGGTTGTTAACGGCCAGATACTTCGTGAGAGAAGAGGCAGTGAAGGATTCGGATATGATCCCATCTTTGTGCCTCAGGGATATGAGCAAACCTTTGCAGAAATGCCGCTGGATTTAAAGAATGAAATAAGTCACAGAAGCCAGGCTTTCCGCAAACTGGCAGATTATTTGTCTGGGGATGAATGACAAAGAAAGTGATCATCTGTATGCTATTACAGGCATAGTTTTGTTGAATTGAATAAAGCAGCATATTTATTGTTTATTTATACAGTGAATATGTATTCACTTCAATCATAAATTCATCAGTGATTATCAGCGGAACCGGCGTAAAACAATTCATTTTGTTTGCAGTGAAGCTGCGGTAAGAATAATACAGGATAAACGGCTATACATGAAAATGCGCTCTTTTTTTTTCGTCTTACCTGTTTTATGGCTTTTCATCATCATACCTTCAGATGTCAATGCTCAGCTTCCTGTTGGCAGGTGGCGTGCACATCTTTCCTATGATTCAATACATGCTGTAACCGGCTCGGATAACAGGATATTCGCTGCTGCCGAAACGGGTATCCTGGTTTACAACAAACAATACAATAGTACCGAGACCCTTGATAAAGTATCTGATTTAAGTGATGTGGGCATTTCTTCCATTGCCTTTTCCCAGCGGCATCACAAACTCTTTATCGGTTATCGTAATGGCAATTTGGATATTATACAAAACGGCCATGTTCTTAACCGACCGGATATCAAACGGGATGCATTATACAGGAATACAAGCATAACCAATATATGCTTTACCGAAAAACATGCTCTGTTGGCTTGTTCTTTCGGAATTGCCGTATTCGATGTCGATAAGGAGGAGTTTTTGCAAAGCTACCGGCCCGGTGGTACCCCCATACAGCGGGTTCATGATGTGGCCTGTGATGGTACTTACTTATATGCAGCTACTGATCGGGGGTTGTTTTATGCGGATGCCGGTGCTACCGACCTTTATAATCCCGATGCATGGGATCAGGTTATGTCATTTCCCGGCTATAACAGGACAATAGGAGAAATCGAAATTTTCAACGGATATCCGCTATTTTCCGTGAACGATCAGATAAAAGATCAGATCTATTACCTGGATAATCTGCATAATGCCTCTTTGCTTTTGGAAGAAGATGTTGAGGATTTGCAAGCTTCTCAAACGAATTTTTTCGTGGGTTTAAGAAACCGTCTGCTGGTTTTTGATCAGCATTTAAACCATATACGCTCTATTACTCAGTACCCTTTTCACAAACCCTTTTCACCCCGTATTTTTCAGGCGCAGGAGACCCTTTGGATCGGGGATGGACGGTCTGGTTTGATTAAATTTACGGATGATGGGGTAGAGCAGATCCTGCCTGACGGACCCTTTTCCGATTATGCTTTTGATATGGTTAGCCAGGGAGAAGATGTTTTTGCAGTCCCGGGAGGTTATGACCGCAATTTCAATAAGCTTGACCGACCAGCCGGGATATCCAAATTTTTTAACCAACAATGGGAAAATGAATTATTCGCCAGCATGACTGATTTTGTTGATATCATGATCCATCCTGAGGCTCCCGGAAATTTGCTGATTGGTACCTGGGGCAATGGTTTGATCGAGATACAGCAGGACAAGAAAGCATACTTTACAGCGCAAAATAGTACCCTGGAATCTTACAATGATCAAGGCGTGAGGGTGCATCATATGAATTTTGACCAGCAAGGCAATCTATGGATATTGAATTACGGGGCCAGGCATCCGGTTAAATTCAGAGACCGGGAAGGCACCTGGAAATCATTTGAATATGGGCTCTTACAGGATAAAATACTCATGGATTTAACCGCAACAAAATATGGTTATAAATGGGGATTTGTGCATGATACCCCAAACCTGTTTGTTATTGATGATAAGCAGACTCCGGCTAATCCAGGAGATGACCGGGTTATCCTGATTGAGCCCAAAACCATTAACGGAAGTTCTTTTATGTCAAAGATCTATGCCATTACTGAGGATCAGCAGGGGGATTTATGGATCGCTACGAATGAAGGCATTTGTGTGGATTATTCCCCTTCCGGCGTCTTTGAAAAGGATCTTTACAGGCTTAATCGCCTGCGATATACTGAGAATGGATACACCCAATATTTGCTCAGAGACAATTATATCACGGCAATGGCTGTGGACCCGGGTAATCAGATATGGTTTGCTACAAAAGCTTCCGGAATATATGTTTATAATGCTGAAGGACAGAATATGGCACATCATTTTACGGCTGACAACAGCCCGCTTTTGACCGATTCCATTCAATCCTTAACCATCAATGAATCGGGTGAGGTTTTTATTGGCACCAGCCGTGGATTGATATCCTATAGAGGTGAATCCGCTGAAGGAAAAGAGACTTTCAAGGATGCTTATGCATTCCCCAATCCTGTACCACCTGATTATCGCGGGCCCATAACCATAACCAATCTGGTGGATGATGTGAACATAAAAATTACGGATATTAACGGGAATCTTGTTTACGAAACCATGGCAAAGGGAGGGCAGGCTGTCTGGGATGGAAAGAATCTTTCCGGCCAAAGGGCAGCAAGTGGCGTATACCTCATATTTATGACCAATCAGGACGGTTCCAAAACGCATATCGAGAAACTTTTGTTGATTCAATAATTGTGATTATTTTTTGTGTTGCATGCATAAGATCAACAAAGCCCAAAAAAAGGCGGCAGAGAAGTTTTAAGGAGGGATGAATGATTTTATTTCCCTTAACAAGGTAATTTGTTTATTGTCTGATATTAGTCAGGATAAGCAGGTTAGCATTAAGAACAAGGAAAAATTCTAACTTATGGCAGAAACAGATATTGAAGGCAGGAAGATACATTATGAAATTCAGGGAGCGGGGGAAGCCCTGTTTTTGATTCATGGATACCTGGAAACCCTGGAAGTGTGGAATGAATTGACGGATCTGCTTTCCGCAGATTATCGGGTTGTCCGAATGGATGTCCCGGGTCATGGAAAATCGGATGTAATGAATGAGGTGCATGATATGGATATACTGGCAAAAGCCGCAGAGCAGGTACTTGACAGGCATCAAATTGATTCATGTACCTTGGTCGGTCATTCTATGGGAGGATATATTGCCCTGGCTTTTGCCGAGCATTATCCCGAAAGATTGAACAGATTGTGTTTGTTCCATTCCCATCCTTTTGCAGATAGCGAACAGGTAAAAAGCAACCGGCAACAAGCCATTGAACAGGTGCGTTCAGGAAGAAAAGCGTCGATTATCCGTACGCATTTACCTAAAACATTTGCTGACAGCAACCTGGAAGCATTTGCCTCAAAAGTGGAATGGTTGCAAACATTGGCTTTACACATTCCGGAGGAGGGTATTGCTGCTAATCTCCGGGGAATGATGAGACGCCCCGACCGGTCTGCTGTGTTAAAGGAATGTGGAAAACCGGTTTTGTTGGTGGCAGGAAAGCAGGATAATTTTATCGATTATGATTCCATTATTCCCGCTATTGAACTTCCGGTCAAAGGTAAAAAGGCAACATTAGCGTTTTCCGGTCATATGGGGTTCATTGAGGAAAAAGAAAAGTCCCTGGATGTGATCAGGGACTTTATGGAAAATGGGTGATCAGGGTTTCACCCTAACATCAGATATCGTTTAGCCTCTCTTTTCGGGCATGTCCATTGGTGATGCTGATACCGCCATTTTAAGGGATAAAAAAGACTTTAGCTATTCAGCTTTCGCATACTTTTCCTTTTCTGGTATATCTGTCAGCAGATCAATAGTTTTCTGTAGTGTTTTATCTGTCTCACGGATAATGGGGTAAAATCCTTCATTATCCATCATATTCCTGGCAATATAAGCTTTTAAACGGGTATGGATTACCTTCCTTGATTTTTCAATGCCTTTGATTTGTTTTGGGATTCCCTTTTCAAAGGCAAATTCGAGGAACCGGCCATAGACATTGATGGTTTCGAGGTGCTGGTTCAGTTCCCGTGCGCTGTTGTATGATTTGAGGACTTTGCGGTTTTTATCAGCATAATCAAAGGCGAAGTTATAGATCAATCCTTTATTTGTTACTTTATGGAAAAATGGTGAATTATGGGTTGTATCAACAGGCACAAAAAAATCGGGCATGATTCCCCCGCCTCCGTATACGACATCGCCTTCCGGCGTTTTGTATTTAAGGGAGTCGGCAAGGTCAATGCTGTCAGCTTCAAAAAACTCGCCATGTTTAAGGCGTTCTCTAAGGTCGTTGTAATACTGTTTTCTTCCGTTTTCGTATGGTTTCTGTATGCAACGGCCGGTAGGTGTATAATACCTGGCGACAGTCAGGCGAATGGCTGATCTATCGGTTAAAACGGTTTGTTCCTGAACCAGACCCTTACCAAAAGACCTTCTGCCTACGATAATTCCCCGGTCATTATCCTGGATGGCACCGGCAAGTATTTCGCTTGCAGAAGCTGACCACTCATCAATGATTACGGCTACTTCCAGATTCTGGCAAATACCTTGAGATGATGCATATATATCTTGTCTGGGACTTTTTCTTCCTTTGGTATAAACAATGAGTTTTTTTTCTTTTAAAAATTCATCGGTAATACGTGTGGCTGCATTGAGAAAACCACCGTTGTTGCCACGCAGATCTACAATGATTTTTTGAACGGAATCCCGGATTAGCTTTTTGACTGCCTGGGTAAACTCTTTGTGGGTATTTTTAGCAAACCGGTCAATTTTAATGTATCCGGTCGATTCATTGATCATATAAGATATATCTACACTATAAAGCGGTATTTTATCACGGGTAATGGTAAAATGCAATAATTCTGGAGCAGTGTTGCGTTTAATGGTTACTTTTACTTCTGTTCCCCTTTTGCCTTTGAGCATACCTACAATTTCTGAGGTAGACATTTCCTCTCCGGCAATGACCGTATCGTTAACCTGAACTATTCTGTCGCCTGGCTGTAAACCCACCATTTCAGAGGGGCCGCCGCTGATCGTGCTGATAACAACAACCGTATCATTTCGCATCCTGAACTGGATCCCGATACCATCAAAATTCCCCCTAAGGGGCTCGTTCACCTTTTTCAAGTCCTGGGCAGGAATGTACACAGAATGCGGGTCCAGTTCCTTTAACATGGCGGGTATTGCTGTTTCTACCAGCTTTTTTTCGGATACTGAGTCCACATAATTCTTTTGGATATAATTGATAACTTTGTTGATTTTTTGGGGATGACTGTATACATAGGTTTTTTTTCCTTTTCTATTCCGGTCCAGGGATATGCCCAGCAAAATACCGGCGATTAATGTTAAGGATATGACAAGCGGCAGGTATAATTTCAGTTTCTTATGATTGATTTGCATGTTTTATACTTTACAGGTCTAATTGAACTACTTCAATGTTGGCTCTTTCCAGCAAGGGGATACCATCCTGGGATGTTTTACGGTCTGTGTAAACAACCCGCTTAATGCCGCTCTGAATGATTAGTTTTGCACATTCGAGGCAGGGCGATGTTGTTACATATAACGTTGCATTTTCGCTGCTATTGTTAGACTTCGCTACTTTTGTTATGGCATTGGCTTCTGCATGCAGGACATAAGGCTTGGTTCTGTTATGCTCATCTTCACATACATTTTCAAAACCCGATGGGGTTCCATTGTAACCATCCGAGATAATCATCCTTTCTTTAACCATAAGCGCGCCAACCTGTCTTCTTTTGCAATAAGAGTTTTTTGCCCAGATTCTGGCCATCTCAATGTATCTTTTGTCGAATTGGGCCTGCTTATTTTTGTAAGGATGCAGAGAAGGGGAATGCGTATGATCCATCTGTTTTTATTAGGGTCTTTAGCAAAATGTGTTGATGCCTTTGTTGATTTCGGTTATGGGCAACATTGGATGAAAACAGCCGTTCAAAGATTCGCACCTGATGTATACGGTGTTGGTTCTTGCTTGTAAAGATCGATTTACGTTGGTTTTAACCTGAACAATACAGGTAAAAACGGTTTTTAACACATGATGCGAGAGCTGTTCTGTATATGAACAGCGATGTGCCTGAAGTCGGACTCGAACCGACACGAGCAAAAGCCCACTGGTTTTTGAGACCAGCGCGTCTACCAATTCCGCCATTCAGGCATGATGCTTCATGAAGCTTTTCACCATACAAAATTATTGAATTGTTTTTGATGTACCAAATTAACCTGAATTATTCACAAAAAATTCCGACGCCATCGAACATTTCTAACCTCAGCACTCCTGATCCTACCATTGCAAATCAACAATTTTTGAAAGTTGCCACGTAATTAAAAGGCCGCAGAGTTGTCTGCATTTTTTAATTTTTAAAGCTATATTTAATTAATATACAATGCTTTCTATTTTGTTTTTTAAAAAGATATTGCAGTCCCGGCATAAAAATAGGCTATTTTATTTTATCGTAAATGCGGCGTTTTGAAATTCCCCAGCGGTTATCAGCGGAATCGTCGTGAAACCATTCCTTTTGTTTGCAGGGAAGCGGCGGTAAGAATACGACAGGTTAAATGGAAGATATGAAATATTGCTCACGGGGAAGCATCAAACTGTTACTTCCTTTTGGTTTGACCAGTAGACTATTTTTCTGGCCAGTTTTTTTGCGTCGAAGGGTTTGGCGATAAAATCGTTCATACCTGCTTCTATAGAAGTTATCTCATCTTCTACCCAGGTATTGGAAGTGATGGCTATAATGGGTGTGGTAATTCCGTGGCTACGCAGTTCGCGGGCTGCTTCCAAGCCACTCTTATAAGGCATGACAATATCCATTAATATAATGTCGTAATGTTGTTCGGTAGCTTGGCTAATGCACTGCTTACCGTTATCCACAATGGTAAGTTCCAGATTAAAGGAATGAACATACCCCTCTATGATCTTTTGATAAAGGTACTCATCTTCAGCCAGCAAAACACGTACGGGACTGGAGGATTTTTTGTTTTTATAATCAGACAAGAGGCTCTTATGTTTTTATCACAAATTACGCAAATTATTGTTTATAATTGTCTGATCTACAAAATTATTTGACAAAATGATTGATTTGCTTGATGGAAGTTTTTTCTGCGGGCATTAACGATATTTCTCCGTGTTATCCTGTAATATCTTCAAGTAATTGTTGTATCGCATTTTGCTGATCTCCCCTTGTTCTGTTTTTTCTTTTACATTGCAACCGGGTTCCCGGGTATGCAGGCAATTATGAAACTTACAACCAAAAGAAGCTTTGAAGATTTCCGGAAAGAAATGGTATATCTCTTCCTTATACATATCTAACAGGCCAAATCCTTTTATACCCGGGGTGTCAATAATCTGACCCCCAAATGGCAGTTCGATCATTTCCGCAAAGGTTGTGCAATGTTTGCCTGCCTTGTGATAGTTTGATATGTGTGATGTCTTGAGATTGGCCTGGGGATTGAGCAGGTTAATGAGTGAAGATTTACCAACGCCTGAATTTCCTGAGATTACGCTGCAACGGTTCTTGAGAAGATCTTGAATCGAATCCAAATTTTTTCGCTGCTTTACGGAGATTTTATAGCAAGGATAACCAGCCTTTTCATATATACGGGTCAAATCGTTGAGGTGATCAAGTTGCATTGAATCATACAGATCCATTTTATTGAAAATGATACGGGCAGGTATTCCGTAGGCTTCAGCAGTTACAAGAAAACGGTCAATGAAAAGCGAATAAGTTACGGGGTAGGCTATGGTAGCCATAACAATGGCCTGGTCCATGTTGCTGGCAATGATATGATGCTCCCTGGATAGGTTGGTAGCTCTGCGGATGATATAATTCTTGCGTTCATGCAAATGGGTGATCAAACCTTCTTGCTTCCCTTCCTGAACAGGATCAAATGTCACTCTGTCGCCCACTGCAACCGGATTGGTTGAGCGCATGCCCTTCAGGCGGAACTTGCCTTTAATGCTGCAAGACCAGATTCCACCCATGGAATCTTTTACATAATACCAGCTCCCTGTAGATTTGAAAACAGTTCCTTCCAACGCATCACAATTTTATACAAAAATAGTAGTTTGAAGATGAAAAGAAAAATGATCACTTTCCTGCCTGCTGTCCTGTAGATATTCCAGCTAACAATCGCTTAAACCAGCATTTGACTTAATGGACAAACGCTGAGTGAAACAGGTGACTGCATCGTTCAAAACTTAACGCATGAATAATACAGGTTAAAACAGGTAATAAAAATAATCATTTATCGTGTGTGTTAATAATTATTTTTATCATGCTTGTTTCACTTTATTATTCTTATATTAGCATGGTTTTAGAGCTATCTGCATGCGTACGAAAGAAGCGAAAATAACCAGGAGAAGACTAAGGAGCTCCTCTGTGACCTCAGTTGTCACTATTGCATTGGTTCTGTTTTTACTGGGCGTATTGGGATTGCTGGTGCTGAATGCCAAAAGGATATCGGATTATGTGAAGGAAAATATTGGATTTTCTATCATATTGAAAGAGGGGGCGAAAGAGGTGGAGATCATTCGATTTCAAAAAATGCTGGATACCAAAAGATATGTTAAATCAACAAAATATGTCACTAAAGATGAAGCTGCACGGGAGCTTGAAAAGGAGCTGGGAGAGGACTTTGTTGATTTTCTCGGGTACAATCCGTTGCTGGCTTCTATTGATGTCCATTTGTATGCCCGATATGCCAATCCCGATAGCATAGTCCATATTAAGCAAGACCTCAAAGAATTCCAGGAAATTAAGGAAGTGTTTTATCAGAAATCGTTGGTAGAGTTAATCAACCAAAACATTCAAAAAATTGGTTTAATAATACTGATATTCAGTGGATTTTTGTTTCTAATAGCCATTACTTTAATTCACAATACCATACGACTTTCCATTTATGCCAAACGATTTATTATTAATACTATGCAATTGGTAGGGGCAACACGGAGTTTTATAAGAAGGCCTTTTCTGTTCAGAGGTATCCTATGGGGGATATATGCTTCTGTTTTGGCTATGGGTTTGTTAACGGGTATTATTTACTTTTTACAGGGGGAGTTTTCCAATATAATCAGTTTAGAAGATGTGGAAATCCTTTCATTGCTATATGCCGGAGTGGTGATTGCAGGTATTTTGATCAGCTTGATATCAACCCATATAGCAGTTAATAAATATCTGAAAATCAATACCGACAAATTGTACTATTAAAAAATATTTGTTATGACAAAGAAAAAGAAACCGGAACCCGAAAAGCAATTCGTATTTACGCGGGAGAATTATAAGCTGATGATCATTGGTGTAGTGATCATTATTGCAGGTTTTTTACTGATGGCAGGGGGGAAGGCTGAGGGTCCGGATCAGTTTAATCCCGAAATATTCAGCTTTAGAAGAATTACTTTGGCTCCTTTGTTGGTGCTTTTTGGATTTGCCTTTGAGATATATGCCATTATGAAGAAGCCAAAAGAAAATGAAAAGCAATCTTCTGTTTAATCGATGCTTTTTAAATGAGTTGGATTGAGTCAGTTATCCTTGGCATTGTTCAGGGTCTCACAGAATTTTTGCCCATCAGCAGCAGTGGCCATCTGGAAATCGGAAAGGCTTTGTTGTATAGCGATGTTCAGCCAGGATTGACCTTCACGGTTGTGGTTCATGGAGCTACTGTGCTAAGCATTATGGTCGTCTTCCGGAAGGATCTTTCCCTGCTGATTGTTGAATTTTTCCGCTTCCAGTGGAATGAATCCACACGCTATATCAGCAAACTTGTTTTATCGATGCTTCCTGTAGTATTGATCGGCTTGCTTTTCGAATCGGAAATTGAACGTTTTTTCACAGGAAACCTCGTTCTGGTAGGCTTTATGTTATTGATTACTGCGGCCTTGTTATCGTTTTCCTATTTTTTCAGGGCCAAGGAGAAGCCATTAACTTTCCTCCATGCTTTTATTATTGGGATATCGCAAGTATTAGCTGTGATGCCCGGCATATCGCGTTCAGGAGCTACCATCTCAACTGGTTTGATGCTGGGTGGTAAAAGGGAAGAAGTAACCCGGTTTTCTTTTTTGATGGTATTATTGCCGATCATTGGCGCCAATATGAAAGATCTGGCAGGCCAGGATTTATCTGCCTCCGGCGGAACAGCGTTATTACCCCTTTCGCTTGGTTTTGTAGCTGCTTTTATTTCAGGCGTGTTTGCCTGTAAATGGATGATCAGAATTGTTAACCGTGGCAAACTGGTTTATTTTGCTTTCTATTGCATCATTGTTGGGGTAACAGCCATCCTATTCGGATAAATCATAAGCTTTATGATACAAAAACAATTCAATGATCTAAACGATCTGGTTGAAGGGAGGATATTGCTGTTTGATAAACCATTGTTTTGGACTTCCTTTGATTTGGTAAAAAAAGTAAAGGCTATCACAGAAAAACAATACCGGCAACAATATGATCTGCGGAAAAAAATTAAAGTAGGGCATGCAGGAACGCTGGATCCGTTAGCTCAGGGTTTGATGGTTCTGGGAACGGGTAAAAAGACCCGAACACTTGATACGATCCAGGCTTTGGATAAGGAATATATCACAACACTTGAAATGGGAAGAACAACACCTTCTTTTGATCTGGAAACAATGTTTGACCGGGAATATTCGTTAGTATATGTGTCGCGTCAGAATATGGAAGAAACATTGCAGGAATTTACCGGTGAGATCTACCAGGTGCCGCCGATATTTTCCGCAAAGACGGTTAATGGTCAGCGTGCTTATAAAGTAGCGAGAAAAGGAGGAAGCCTTGACTTGGAGCCCAATAAGATATTTATCAGTGACATTCAGCTTCTCCATTATGATTTTCCTGTTCTAACTATTCAGGTGACTTGCGGAAAAGGAACGTACATTAGATCTTTAGCGCGTGATATAGGAGAAAAATTGCTAACCGGAGCACACCTTATCGGGCTGCAGCGCACCCGAATTGGTGATTATCACTTAAAAGACGCCTTTTCGTTAGAGAAATTTGAACAAAAGGTAAAATTGATGTAACCAATGCAAACTTGTTACGTATAAGGTGGCCAATTAAGGTTTAATCTAAAAAAAATGAGGAATTAATGAAATTATCGCAGTTTAAATATCATTTACCCCAGGAATTGATTGCATTGTATCCGGCAAAAAACAGGGATGAATCCAGACTAATGGTATTGCACAAGCATTCAGGAAAAATTGAGCACCGGATTTTCAAAGATATTGTGGAATATTTTCATGAGCAAGATGTTATCGTTCTGAATAATACGAAGGTTTTTCCAGCCAGGCTTTACGGGAATAAGGAAAAGACCGGAGCCAAGATTGAGGTATTTTTATTGCGGGAATTGAGTAAGGAACAACGTTTATGGGATGTTTTGGTTGATCCGGCGCGTAAAATCCGTATTGGCAATAAGCTTTATTTTGGCGGCGAGGAGCATGGTGAAACACTTGTTGCTGAAGTTATTGACAATACCACTTCAAGGGGTAGAACGTTAAGGTTTTTATTTGAGGGTAAATATGAAGAATTTAAGCAGAAACTCTATAAATTGGGAGAAACGCCATTGCCCAGATTTATCAAGCGGGAAGTAGAACCGGAAGACGAAGAGCGCTATCAAACGCTTTTTGCCAAGCACGAAGGAGCTGTGGCAGCGCCCACCGCCGGCATACATTTTAGCAGAGAGCTTTTGAAAAGGCTTGAGATTGTGGGGGTCGACTTTGCCGAAATTACGCTTCATCTGGGACTTGGAAATTTCAACAGTGTGGATGTGGAGGATCTCACAAAACATAAAATGGATTCGGAAATGATTCAAATTGTTGAGGAGGCTGCCAGAACGATTAACCGTGCCAAAGACCGTAAAAAAAATGTCTGTGCTGTGGGTACCACTGTGCTGAGAACGATTGAATCTTCCGTATCGACAATGTTGCGCGTAAAATCATTTGAAGGATGGACCAACAAGTTTATTTTCCCGCCTTACGTGGTAAAGATACCCAACATGATGGTTTCCAATTTCCATTTACCCGTTTCCATCCCCCTGATGATGGTTTCTGCTTTTGTCGGCTATGAAAGGCTTTTTGAAGCCTATCATATTGCCATAAAAGAAAATTACCGGTTTGGATCTTATGGAGATGCTATGCTGATCCTGGAGGATTGATCGGAAAGTTTCTGAATATCCTTTTCCAGGGCTTTTTTATAGGCAGGATTCCGTAAACCGGCTGCCGGATGAAAGGTGGGAAGCAGCAACCTGCCATTGATTTCCATCCACTGGCCACGGAGCTCCGAAATTTTATCACTGGTACCCATAAATGATTTGAGTGCCGTGGATCCAAGCAATACCAAAATGTGCGGATTGATCATTTCTATCTGTTGTTTGAGATAAGGAAAACAACTGTTGATTTCATGGTTAGTTGGTATACGGTTTTCAGGAGGTCTGCATTTCACAATATTGCTGATAAAGACATTCGAAGCTCTGGATAATCCGTGTTTTTCAAGGATATGATCCAGAAATTTACCAGCCCTGCCTACAAAGGGTTTGCCCAGTTGATCTTCCTTCGCACCCGGTCCTTCTCCAATGATGAAGATCCTGGCATCATAAGATCCTTCTCCAAATACTGCATGAATCCTTTTCTCGTGTAAAGGACATTGCTTACAGTTTAACACCCGGGCTTTCAGTTTTTCTAGTGCATCTTTTTTCTTTATGTTCATGTGGGAATAGGTTTTGAAAGAACCGTTTTTTTGCGTGGCCTGTTCACCTGATATTTTTTGAAGGCTTTGCCGCCTCGTAGCTGATGCACTAAAGACTTTTTCAGCAAACCCTAAATATTCAATTTATTTCATAAAAAAAGGAGAACCGTCAAAACCGTTCTCCTTTTATATCATGACTTTCGTCCTTTTTGCGCAGGGAGTTTTTATTGTTTGAGCGAATACCGTTTGAAACCTTCCACAGTCAAATCTTTATCATGTTCCTGCAGGTATTGTCTGACAGTCTTTTTGCTATCTCTAATAAACTCCTGGTTTAGAAGGGTGTTTTCTTTCATGAATTTGCCCACTTTGCCCTGTGCAATTTTGTCCAGGATCTTTTCGGGTTTACCTTCTGCTTGAGCTTGTTTTTTACCGATTTCATACTCCTTGTCAACAATATCCTGGGGGACAGTATCTTTATCGACAGCAATCGGGTCCATGGCAGCCACCTGCATGGCTACATCTTTCCCTACCTGATCGTCGGTATCTTCCTTATTTAGTGCTACCAGCGCTGCCAGTTTATTGTCCATATGGATATAAGCAGTAATTTTGGGTGCTTCGATGTAATCGTAATAAGCCAGTTCCAGTTTTTCTCCGATGATACCTGTATGGTAGCTAATATTTTCATCAATGGTTTTGCCGTTTATTTGCAATTGTCTGAGCTCATCAAGATTTTCCGGTTGCTTATCCATTGCAGCATCAATAATTTGATTGGCCAGTTTGATAAAATCATCGTTTTTGGCAACAAAATCTGTTTCACAATTTAAAGAAATGATGAATCCTTTTCTAAGGTCGCCGGTGGTTTTTGCAAAAACCACACCTTCTGTTGCTTCCCGGTCGGAGCGTTTTTTTGCCACTGCCTGCCCCTTTTCTCGAATAATCTCAATGGCTTTTTCAAAATCGCCGTTGGCTTCAGTCAGGGCTTTTTTGCAGTCCATCATACCCGCGCCGGTTTGCTTTCTTAGTTTATTTACATCGTTTGCAGTAATATGGGCCATGTTTATGGTATTAATTGATCGTTTAACTTTTATTGTTTATTGTTATCTGGTTGTGTGCTATCAGGTTTCTGGGTCTGTTCAGCCTTTTTATTTTCAGTTTTTGGGGTTTCGGTTTGCTGACTTTCGACTGTTTTCCCCACATTTTCACCTGAATCGGATTTTTGGGCTTCCTGCTTATCTGTTTCCTGGGTTTCTTTTCTGGCCTTGCCGGTTTTCCTGGCCCTTGTTTTTCTTTTTTCGCCTGCTTCTATCCCTGTCTTACCTTCTTGTTTCGTTCCTTTCTTTTCTTTGGCAGTGCCCTTTTCTTTTTCTTTTTCCATTTTCTTTTCTTCTATTCCCTCCATGACAGCCTCGGCAACTTTTCCGACGATATAGGATATTGATTTAGAGGCATCATCGTTAGCAGGGATAGGGAAATCAACTTCCTGGGGATCCGAGTTGGTGTCGACCATGGCGAATATGGGAATATTTAAACGCTGAGCTTCCCTGACAGCAATGTACTCTTTGGTTACATCAACAATAAATATTCCGGAAGGAGGGCGATTCATGTTTGCGATGCTTCCGAAAGTTTTTTCCATCTTGGCTCTTTGCCGCTGAATCTGCAGTCTTTCACGTTTGGCAAGCTTATCATAGGTGCCATCGGTAAATTGCTTGTCGATGGTAGCCATTTTTTTGATGGTACGTTTGATGGTGGGAAAGTTGGTAAGCAAACCTCCGGGCCATCGTTCCGTTATATAAGGCATACCGGTTGGTTTGATTTTTTCAGCCACGATTTCTTTTGCCTGTTTCTTGGTGGCGACGAAAAGCACTTTCCTGCCTGATTTAGATATCTGTTTAAGGGCATTCAGAGCCTCATTAAGCTTATAGGTTGTTTTCTGCAGATCGATTACATGGATACCATTGCGCTCCATGAAGATATAGGGCGCCATTTTGGGATTCCATTTTCTTTTCAGATGGCCAAAGTGCACACCCGCTTCCAATAATTCGTCAAAAGTTGCTTGTGTCATAGATGTTGATTTTTGCGTTTACATTCTGTTACTGCAATTGCCGGGTAGCTCTTATCCATGGGAAGTCCCGGCAATTTAGATACTAAACGGATTATTATGGTAACCTTATCGTTTGCTGAACTGTGTTTTCTTCCTGGCCTTGGGTTGCCCGGGTTTCTTTCGTTCTATGGCACGGGCATCGCGGGTCAGCAATTTGTTGGCTTTAAGGGCGCTTTTGTGTTCGCTGTTGGATTCCACCAAAGCTCGTGCTATGGCTAATTTGAGGGCCTCTGCCTGACCTCTGGTACCGCCCCCTTTTACATTTACTTTGATGTCGTAATGACCTAAGCCATTAATGGCCTGCAAAGGATGTTCTACAATGGATCTCAGGTAAGCAGTGGTAAAATATGCTTTGTAATCCTGGTCGTTGACGGTGATATGACCTTTTCCTTCGGTCATGTATACCCGCGCAATGGATTCTTTTCTTCTGCCTATGGTATTGATTCTTTCCATATGAATTATTTGATATCTTTTAAGTTGATTTTTTTGGGTTTTTGAGCCTCATGGGGATGCGTTTCCTCTGCGTAAACGAAGAGATTGTTTTTTAGTTTGTTTCCCAGCCTGTTTTTGGGAAGCATACCCTGAACCGCTTTCTCCACGATTTTTGTGGGATCTTTCTTCATTTGGTCTTTCGGCCTTTTTACGCGCTTTCCTCCGGGATAACCCGTATAATGAACATATTCTTTGTCGGTCCACTTCTTTCCTGTTAGGCGAATGTGCGCTGTGTTGATGACGATCACCTGATCCCCGCAATCGATATGCGGTGTATAATAAGGCTTATGTTTGCCACGGATCATCCTGGCTACCTGGGAAGCGACCCTGCCTAAAACTTCGTTTCTGGCATCTATCAGGATCCATTCCTTTTTTATATCCTTGTGCCTTACTGAAGCTGTTTTGTAACTATTTGTATCCACTGCTATTTAAAGTTTTAGTGTTTACTTTCAAATTGCCAACATTTTTAGCGGGTTGCAAAAATAATATTATTTTTAGAAAATCAACAACATTATGGATAAATATTATTACAGGAATTTATTTGTAATTTGGTGCTTTAACCTTTTCTGTATAATTCACCATAGCAAATAAATTATGAATATTCGCATTTTATGTATAAATGGGGCACCCGGAAAAAATGTATGAAAATAGAATTTTTTGAACATAACACGTAAAGCCCTAATTTTTTTTATATTTATAAGCGTTCATCTATTTTTTATGAATAATACAGGATAAGTAAAGCACGAATATTTTTTTGTTTATAAATGGGATATAGAAAGATGAAGGATAAACAATTTATTCGCATGGCGATCCGCTTATCCCGAGAAAGTATGGAAAGCGGTGGTGGTCCATTTGGGGCCGTAATTGTCAAGAATAATCAGATTATTGCCCGTGCCGGGAATACGGTTTCTGCGTCTCATGATCCGACAGCCCATGCGGAAGTCAATGCCATCCGGCAGGCTGCCCGCTATCTGAATGATTTCAACCTGAGCGGATGTGTTTTGTATTCCTCCTGTGAACCCTGTCCGATGTGCCTGGGAGCTATCTACTGGGCCAGGATAGACCGGATATGCTTTGCGGCCGGGAATGAGGATGCCAGATATGCCGGTTTTGATGATTCGTTTATCTATGATGAGCTCGGCAAATCCATTGATCAAAGAAAGATCGCGACAACTCAGCTACTGAGAGAAGAGGCCTTCGGGGTATTTGAGGAATGGAAACAGAAGGAAAATAAAACAGATTATTAGTATTATAAACCAGGCTATGGTTGCAGAAAGATTGAGCAGGAGCTTTTATACACGCGATGTTTTGGAGATTGCCCCTGAAATTTTGGGAAAAAACCTGATCATCTGCCAGGATCATCTCATGCATCGTCATGCCATTACAGAAGTTGAAATATACCGTGGTACGGAAGATTTAGCCTGCCATGTCAGTAAGGGACGGACGCAAAGGAACGCGATCATGTTTGAGCAGGGTGGCGTACTCTACGTTTATCTTATTTATGGCATGCACTGGATGTTGAATGTGGTCACCGGCCGGGGGGATAGTCCCCAGGCCTTGCTTATCAGAGGATTAGAAGACGTAAATGGTCCCGGTCGTGTGTCTAAGGCCTTGGGTATAGACAGGAGTTTCTACGGAGAAGACCTGATCACGTCTCAACGTATATGGATAGAGGATAATACGGTGCGCCACCGGGAGATCATCAGAATGCCCCGCGTAGGCATTGATTATGCAGGAGAATACTGGAAAAATAAACCCTGGCGGTATGTGTTGAAGTAAGAAGCAGTCAACTTCTTCCCGGTTACCCCCCGGTTATCAGCAATGACAATCAATGACATGCCCTCCGGTACCTTGTCAGCTATTCGCATCCCAAACGTAAGGAACCGAACGACAATGAATTCATATCCCATATCTCTTTTCCCTGTTGTTCATTTTTCCCTGCCAAAAGCAAACGCGTATCTCTCCATAAAGCGCAGTATGATCTCATGGTTCATATCTGATCGAGAGAAGTCCGGTCTTTACGCTGCATCTTCTTAAATGCCGTTGGAGTAAAGCCTGTAACT
>CAYYLT010000003.1:0-19104 GCA_964472385.1 uncultured Bacteroidales bacterium | reverse complement strand
GACAAATGGGATACACTGCTGTACTTCACTTTCCATGCAATTTCGCTCAACGTTAATTCATCATAGATCAACATCTCCTTTACATATTCAATTTTTTGCAGGATCATATATTTTTCTATGGTGATACCCTCTTTTTCGGAAAAAATATTGCTCAGATAATGGTAGTTTTTGTTCAGCCGGTCGGCCAAATAATCTGAAAAGTTATAGGGATTGTGCTTTTGCCGGGTATTTCTAACCAGATCAATAATGGCATTTTTGATTTTTTCCACAATCTGTAAAGCCTGATCTTCGATAAGCTCGAAACCAATGCCATGAAGTTCTTCACTAAGTGTCTTTAAAGTGTCTGGTTTCTGGGGTTCTTTTAAAACTACTTCTCCCAAACGAACTTCAATATACGGAATTTCCAGTTTGTTCAAAATTTCATGAACTGCCATAACACATCTTGGACAAACCATGTTTTTGATGAATAATTTATAATTGGAAGATTGCACCACGGTAGCAGGGGTTTGTTGAATTCGCAAGTCAGTTCATTTTTTCAGCATCGTTACCTTCATTTTAAATTCTCTTTAGCCTTAGAATAGGCGCTATAAATTCCATCTTTTTTGATTTTTTTGTATTTATCCGGATCCGATTCCACATTGTACCGGGCTCCTTTGTCATAAAACAATTTTAGTCCAAATATACCCATTACGATCACCACCAGTATAATGGCCAACAGGATCAGTTTTAAATAAAGCGACATCATTTTACAAATTATGAATTACCTTCTCCAGCTTCTCTTTAATATGCGTAGCCACTTGCTCCAGATCCTTATTGTTCACTGCTGTCATAGAAGCTACCGGGTTAACGGCTGAAACATCAATTTTACCTTCCTCTGTTTCCTGAACAACGACATTGCAGGGGAGCATAAGTCCGATATATGGTTCAGCTGACAGTGCTTTATAGGCATTTGGAGGATTACAAGCTCCCAGGATCCTGTAATTTCTAAAGTTTACATCCAATTTTTTCTTCAGGGTTTCCTTAACATCAATATCCGATAGTACGCCAAATCCTTCTTGTTTCAAGGCTCCGGTTACCTTTTCCAGGATCTGGTCAAAGCTGCCTTCTAGGGTTTTATGTGTATAGTAGCTCATTTTGATTAATATTTACATGGTTTGGTTTTTAGGTTAAACAACAAAACCTTTTAATTGTTTATGAACACAAATTCCGCATTTCATCTGCAAAGCCTTATTAGCGTTTGTATATAAACAAACAGTTATTGGTTCGAAGCGGCGGAGCCATTATGGGTTTGTCTTCAGTTCACCATTAATTACCAGGTGATCGATGCCCATTTCCCGGGCTTCCCTCAGGGCATCTTCTTCTGTATGCACCAAAGGGCGACCTTTGGCATTGAAGGAGGTATTCAGCAGGGCTTTTATACCTTGTTGTGCTTCTAACGTATGCAACAAATCATACAGGAAAGGATTTTCCCGGCGTTCCTTGAGGGTTTGTATTCTTGATGATCCGTCGATATGAACAGCACCCTTTAATTCACCGGCCTTTTCCGGAAGAATTGTAAACTCCCTCAGCATATATTTGCTTAATAACCGGGATTCCGATTCATTTGTAAAGGAAGAAAGATTTTTCTCCAGCATGACAGGCGCCAGGGGTCTGTACCATTCGCGTTTTTTTAGCCTGCCGCTTATATATTTTGCAAGTTCAGAGGAATCTGCCCTTGCCAGGATGCTGCGGTTTCCCAATGCCCTGGGCCCCGATTCTCCGGCTCCGTTGGCTACCGCTACAACTGCCCCTTCTGCCAGTAATCGGGCAAGCCGGATGATATTCTCCCGGGTATATCGGATATTCAGGTCATTTAAAAACCAGTTATTCAGGTAGGGTGAATGGGAATGTATGCTGCCGTGTTTTAGCCATTCAACCAGCGCGCCGGCACCTATCGAAAGACCTGAATCATTGGTACAGGGGGGGATGAAAATCTGCCGGAAGATACCGCTCCTTATCAGTTCGGTGTTGGCTTTAATATTTAAAGCCGAACCTCCGGAGTAATAAAGGTATTCAGCACCCGTATCTGCTTGTAACGTTTTAAGCTTTTTGATCAAATCTCTTTGAAAGATATGCTGAAAGGTAGCTGCTATATCCTGCAAGAAAGGATTTTTCCGGTCAAAATGTTTTAATATGATGTTCCAGTCCATTTTTAACCTGTCAAAAAAGTACTGCTTATGCCCCCAGATATTTTTAAAGTAGTTATATTTGATTAACCACAATTCGATATCCTTTTTGTAATTCCCGTATGCAGCATATCCCATGAATTTCCCGGGCATACTGTTTTGTTCCTTTTGATTAGCGCCGACAAGGGAAAAAGTCAGGGCATTGGCATTAAAAAAGGAGGATAAATATTGCAGATCCCAATGGTATTCAAGCGGACTGATTATCGCATTTCGATATAGCCATGCCGAGAAGTTACTTTTGCTGGCTCCTCCGTCAAAATGAACATGCAGGCTGTTTTCCTTGAACGGACCATGAAACGGGAGATTCGAAAAGATATGGGCCAGCTCGTGGTTAACCACATAAGCTGCCGGATGATGATCCAGAAAGAATGCCTGCCCGCGTTCAGGGTGTTGCGATAAACCGGAATGCAAAGGACCTTCAAACCGAATATTGCCCTGCCTGCTTATGAATGCCCTGCCAATAACATGGTCAACAAATACCAGATCAAGGTTTTTCTTGCCTGTTATCTTTTCCTGCTTTAACAGGGGATATACATACCCGGGGAGCCGGTGGTCATATTTATTGCGTGTATGTCTTTCCAATGCCAAATGATTGATGATCCGACCATTTTGATAAAGCGTCATGTTATGATCATGCAGGTACACCGGATAGGAATAATTTTTAACATCTTGTATACCATAAACAGCTAAAGTTAAATGGCGGCTTTTCATAATTTTCCAATAGGTTAGATCAAAAGTTTACTTCCTTTATAAAAAATATTCAAACCTATCAAATATTTTAACGTAGTAAGAGAAAATATTTGGGTAATTTTTGATATAACTGCATGGTATTATCTGATCAAGAAGTTGAATACTTCATCACGACCGTAAAGAACCATTCGGAATATGATTTTAGCGGATACTCGGAAAAATCTTTAAAACGTCGGATACTAAAGGTTTTGAACGATTATAGAGTAGATCTGCCCACCATGATAACAAAGTTAAGGAATGACGGTTTATTGGTGGATGAAGTGGTCAAGAACATCACGGTTAACACAACTGAACTTTTTAGGGATCCAAAGGTATGGCAAGATTTACGATTCAGAATTTTACCTGAGATAGGCAACAACGATAAGATCAATATCTGGCATGCCGGATGTTCGACAGGTCAGGAAGTATACTCCCTGCTTATCTTGCTATATGAATTAGACCTGTTTGATAAGGCGACTGTTGTTGCTACCGATCTCAATCAGGATGCCCTTGAGACCGCCAAAAAAGGAGTCTATAAATACCGCTTCAATATCGGATATTTGGATAATTTTGACAAGGTGGTTAAGGAAAATCCATTTAATTACGAAGAATACAATGATGTTTCCTATAAAAAATATTTTAAAATCAATAAATCAGCCGATAAGCTGGTAATGCATGATTTTTTGAGGGATAAACCCATTTATCGAAAGCATGACCTGGTAAAAGGAAATCAATTGTATTTGGCTAAATTTGACCTGATTTTTTGCAGAAATGTCATCATTTATTTTAAATATGATTTGCAATCAAAAGTTTTTAAATTGCTGTACGATCATCTGTATACCAACGGATATTTATTATTTGGCATGCATGAGAGTATGCTTGGGGAAATGGCCAGTAAGTTTGAGAAGAAAGCCAACTTTTACAGAAAAATTATTAATGATTGATAAATATTCCGCAAATGAATAATTATGAACTTGGAATTGTGGATACAAGAAATATTCTGAAAGCCATTCAGGAACATTATCAATACGATTTCAAGAATTACGCCCTGACTTTTTTTAAAAGAAGACTCGAATACATCATTGACAAGTATAACCTCCGTTCAGCAGAACAGTTTATCAGAAAAATCCATGAGGACGAAGCCTTTTTTCATCTGTTCTTACAGGAGATTTGTATAGAGATTACCGAAATGTTCAGAGATCCTTCGCTGTGGAGGTTTTTGATAGATGATTTTATAGCTCCCGCCATACAAAAAGCACAATCTTTTAGGATCTGGGTTCCCGAGGTGAGTTCGGGTGAGGAATTGTTCTCGCTGGTGATTCTTCTCACCGAACTAAATTTGTTAAATCACGTAGAAATTCATGCCAGTTCCATCAGTCAATATAGAATGGATAAGGTTAAGCAGGGCATTTTTGATGTTTCAAAGATGGAGATCAACGAAGCAAATTTCAAGCGCATTTTTAGAAACAGAGAACTGAGAGATTTTATGACCATCCGGGAGGAGCGGGGGTATGTAAACAATGATTTGTTAAAGCATGTTCGGTTTTTCACACAAAATGCTATCTTTGACCGTATTCCCACAGGGCTCAAGTTGATTATCTGGAGGAACCATATGTTATATTTTAATCAAGCACTTGTGGAACAGATGTTTAAATCATTGACCAATAACTTGTTGCCGGGAGGGCATCTTATTGTCGGATTGAATGAGCGGATTGATTACTGGAATTCAAACAAAGATTTTATATTAGTCGGCGAAAAAGATAGTGTTTACAAAAAAAAGGTTGGTTAGATGTATCAGGCTGTTATTATCGGGGGATCTGCGGGTAGTTTTAGGGCAATTACAAGGATATTGAATGCTTTACCTGTTAATTATCCCTTGCCTCTGCTCTTGAATCTGCATCGGCTTAAGCACGTCAGGTCGGGTTTTGTAGAGGCATTATCTATCAAATCACAAATACCTGTTATTGAGCCTTTTGATAAAGATTCCATAAAATCAGGGAAAGCTTATCTGGCACCCTCAAACTATCACATGTACATTGAGCTGAACAAAAAGATTGCCCTTTCAACTGAAGAAGCAGTAAACCATTCGAGGCCTTCTATTGATCTGTCTTTTATTACAGCGGCACAGACCTATCACCGTAAACTTCTTGGCATCATTCTTTCCGGTGCTAATAAAGATGGAGCCAAGGGGTTAAAAAAGATCAAAGATTCAGGGGGTACGGCAATCGTTCAGGACCCGAGAGAGTGTGATGTAGCCACCATGTCGCAGGCAGCATTGGATATCACGGAGGTTGATCATATCTATCAAACAGATCAAATCGTCAACTTTTTATTAAAATTGAAATCATGATCCTGGAAAAATTCACCAAATCACCTAAGCTGATCGCAATTTCCACCTTCTTTTTATTGCTGGTGATATCCTTTGTATTATTCGGTAAATATGATCATCTGCATGCTGCCACAACAAACGATATAAAATCAGGCCCTGTTTATCTATTGCTCTTTCTTATTCTCCTTTTGGCCCTGGTTAACCTTATTTTGATCATGAACCTGACCAGCGTATCCAAAAGTAAGGAAGAGTATTTTAAGAAGACTACCGATGTGCATTTTGATGATATGGAGCAGGGGCATCCATCAGCAGCATCTAAACAGGAAGCGGATTCCGCCCATATTGATATCAGTGATTTAGAGCAGAGGATCATCCCGTCAGCCGGCAATCCTATAGATACTGTTGAGTTTACGGAAAACATCCTGACCAACATCGCTACTGAATTTGATATTGTGCAAGGGTTGTTTTATGTAAGAAAAGATCAGTCCGATACCTTTTCCATAGCCGGTAAGTTTGCCTATTATGGAGAAAAGGAACCAGCGGATTTTGAAATGGGATACGCCCTGCCAGGTCAGACAGCAAAAAATCAGAAAGTTTTAAATATGAGCAAAATACCTGAAAACTATATCACCATTGTTTCGGGATTGGGCAATAGTTCACCCAACAGTTTGATGCTGGTACCGGTGATTCATGATCATGAAACCATTGGTCTCATGGAGGTGGCTTCTTTTAAGCCTTTTGACCGTAAAACAGAAGATATATTTGCAAAACTTTCAGAACGAATCGGGAAAAGATTGTCCGAAATCAATTCATAAATAGGTACTGACAATATGCGTGAATCGAATAATTCTATAACCATTACCAAGAATGAAATCATCATTGGCGTATCGGCTTCGTTGATTTTGGTTTTTGTTGCCTGGGTTATTGATATTTCTTATAGCAATCTTCCATTTGGCTTTTCATCCATTGCAAAGATTCATTCCAACAATCCTGTTCACTGGTTTATTGATGCCATACCTTTAATCATTGGGTTGGTCATTTATGTTTATTACAGAATGCGGGAGAGAGAAGTCGAATTATTTGAAGAGGTTATTCATGAAAGGGATCTGGATATCGACCGGAATGCCACCTTTGCGAAAAAGATCGGAGAAGGCAAGTACGATGCCGATTTTGAGATTAAGGATGAAAATGATGTACTTGGCAAATCACTGCTGAGAATGCGGGATAACCTGGTGGAAAATTATAAAAAAGAAAAAGACAGGAATTGGATATCAGAAGGCAAGGATATTATGTCCGATGTATTAAGAACACATAATAAGATTGACGATCTGGCCTACGATGTGATCGTTAAATTAATACAATATGTTCATGTTATCCAGGGGGCTTTATATATATACGAAGATGAAGAGAAGAAGCTGGTCAATGTAACCACTTATGCCTATAACCGAAAGCGGTTTATTCAGCAGGAATTTCAAATTGGTGAAGGTTTGATCGGGGAATGCGGATATGAGATGGATTATATCTACCGTACGGAGATACCGGAGCATTATGCCACCATAACCTCGGGTATACTTGGCGATAAAAAACCCAGCAGTCTGTTGATCGTCCCGCTCATAGCTGATGAAAAGCTTCAGGGAGTCATTGAATTTGCGGATATCAGGGATGAAATACCCCAGCTGACCATTGATTTTCTCAGGGAGCTGGCTGAGATCATTGCCCGTACCATTTATAACCTGAAGATGAACCAGAAGACGGAAAAATTGCTTCAGGAATCTCAGCAGATGACGCAGGAATTGAAGGAGAATGAAGAACAACTTCGTCAGAATGCCGAGGAGATGCGTGCCACTCAGGAAGAGCTGGAAAATTCCAATAAAAAGCTTGAAGCTCAGATAAAGAAAGCAGAGAATGCGCAGAAACGGATGCAAGCGCTGCTCGAAAATGCTTCTGAAGTGATCTCCATCTATGATGAGCATTTAAGGTTGAAATATCAAAGTCCGAATGTTGAAAAAATATTGGGATACAGCCAGGAGGAAATGCGGGAAGGGAAAGATATGAACCGGTTGAGCGCCAAAGGTGAAGCCGCCATGAAGGACATGTTCAAAAAGCTGAAGGAAAATCCCGATGAACCAAGAACATTGCAATATAATTACATCAAGAAAGATGGGAAGAAAATTTTTTTAGAAACGACCGGAAGGAACATGCTTGAAGATCCTGCCATAAGCGGGATCATCCTAAATTCACGGGATATTACGGAAAGGAAGCGCGCTGAAAAGGAAGAGCGGATGAAAAGCAAGATGCAATCCCTCTCAGAGAACAGTCCCGATCTGATTCTTCGATTGAATACGCGGGGTCAGTTTTTTTATGCCAATCCCGTATCAGAAGATTATCTCGGTTTGAATCCCAATGATTTGATCAATACCCGTATTAAAGATCTTAAAATGGAAGATTCCCTGTCGGGTTTTTTCCAGGAATCCATACAGAAGATCAAACAACAGAACAACCATCTTACCAGAGAGATTGTCATTTCCACAGCCAACCTGGGTGAAAGGATCATGAACTTCAAGAGTATACCCGAGTACAATGAAAATGAACTGGAAACTGTCCTGTTCGTCGGCCATGATATAACCGAGGCCAAACGGATTGAGATGGAAATACAGGACAAAAACAAAAAGATAACCGAAAGCATCAACTATGCACAGCGGATCCAGACGTCGATACTTCCCAATACCACGATCATACAAGAATATCTCCCTAAATCTTTTATGTTTTATGAACCCCGGGATGTGGTCAGTGGTGATTTCCCATGGTTTGTAAAAAATGAGGATATTATATTCATAGCTGCAGTGGATTGTACAGGACACGGTGTTCCTGGTGCTCTGCTTTCCTTTATAGGCTATTTCCAGTTGAACAATATCGTGGATCATGATAAGAACTATACCGCGGCTCAGGTTCTTGATCGCTTACATTATGGTGTAAGAAGCACCCTTAAACAGGACCATTTTGATGCTGAAGCCAGGGATGGAATGGATATAGCGCTGTGCAGGATTGACAAGAAAAAGAAAGAGCTGCAGTTTGCCGGAGCTCATCGCCCCCTGTATCTGCTTAGAGAAGGCGAGCTGACCGAATATAAAGGCAACAGGAAGGCCATCGGTGGAATACCCCATCCTAAAAAACCAGAAAAAGATTTTGTCAATCATGTGATCGATATCAGAGAAAGCGATAAATTGTTTTTCTTTACCGACGGCCTGCCCGACCAGCTCGGAGGCCCCGAAAGAAGAAAGTATACACCCAAACGCATACGCGAAAATATATTAGAAAATAAAGATTTAACCATGCAACAGTATAGCAGTTTTTTTGCCAGCGATTACAGAAAATGGAAAAAAGACAATAAACAAATAGACGATGTATTGCTTATTGGGATAGAGTTTTAGTCTGTATAAATTATATTAGCTCATATATGTATTAAGTTTAATTAAATTATAGCGATGTTATGGACAAACATAATGTAAAAGGCTTTCTTGAATTTGTATACGATTTCTACCGTTCAATGAAGGCCCACGAGATCACATTGGTTTATGAAGGTGAGATTACCCACCAGATAACCAAGGCTTTCACTTCATTAACGGAGTCTAATATGGCCAAGCAAGAGGAATCCAATACGGTTCAGAAGAAAGTCTTTCATGTCATGGTTGAATGTTTGCAAAATATCAGTAAACATGCTGATACTTTTGGTTCGGACGACTATCTTTTTGCCGGCAGGGGAATATTCATGGTTAGCAAGGGTACTGAAGATTATCATGTTACCACCGGTAATGTAATTGAAAACAGAAAGATTGAAGAACTCACCGAAATGCTTGAGCAAATCAACAGCCTGGATAAAGAGGGGCTTAAGCAACTTTATAAAAAACAAATGCGTGAAGGGAGATTATCGGATAAAGGCGGGGCAGGACTCGGATTTATTGATATCGTCAGAAAAACCGGGAATCAACTGGAATACCATTTTCTGCCCATTGATGAAACCAATTCCTTTTTCCTGCTTTCTTCATCTATTTCTAGAACCTTTTAACAAAAGTAACGGATATGGAAGTCATAAAGATAAAAGGAACAGACGATACACCCAATATCATTTTAGATAAGGAGAATGATGTTTTTGAGATCTCAGGCAGATCTCTTCCGGAAGATGTATCCACTTTTTATGAGCCTATTTTGAAATGGCTTGATGAATATGCTGAAAATCCAAACCCTAAAACCGTTTTCTCGTTTAAACTGGTATATTTTAATACCGCATCTTCCAAATTGCTGCTTGACATTTTGATGAAGCTTGAGGAGATGCATGAGAACGGTAACGAGGTGCTTATCAAATGGTATTATCCGGAAGATGATGAAGATATGCAGGAAGCAGGTGAAGAGTATGCGGAGATTGTGGATGTGCCTTTTGAGCAGGTTGGGTATGTTTTGTAGTGAATGTCTTGTAAGATTAGCCATTAATTTATGAGTGAAGAGATTCTCAAGGCTTTAATGCAGTTATTTGCCATTATCGCAAAACAGGATGATGGTGTTGAGACCAATGAGCGGGAATATGTATTGAATTTCCTGACTCAACAGCTCAATGATGAAGCCATCGCCGAATACATAGCCCTGTTTGACAAAAAAGCAGGATATACAGGCAATGCTGCAGATGGAAAAAACAGGGAAAGAAAACTAACATCTGTTAAGGACTCGGTGAGGATTCTCGGATTGTGTAAGAAGATTAACAAAACACTGACCCAGAAACAGAAAGTTATTGTGCTGGTCAGGTTGTTTGAACTGGTTAATGCCGACAGGAAATTCTCGGAACAACGCATGGCCATTATCAATACCGTGGCAGAAGTCTTTAAGATCAGACAGGAGGAATATACAAGTATTGAGACCTATGTCGTTAACAATGATACCGATAAGCTTGATAATCCCAATATCCTGATCATTAATGACCAGCAGAATCCCTGTGTAGCCTGCAAGCATATTCAATCAGAAGCGCTGGAGGGGAACCTTTTCATTCTCCACATCAAAAGCGTTGATCTTTATTTTTTAAGGTATACGGGAAGTGAGGAGCTTTTTCTCAACGGCCTTCCGCTCAATAACAAAAGGATCTATCTTTTTGCCCACGGTGGATCCATTAAGCTACCCAAGGGTAAGCCCATTTATTACAGTGATGTTGTAGCGCATTATCTGGCGGACAAGACGTCACTAAAATTAACTTATATTGCTGATAATGTTGGCTTTCAGTTTACCAATGGCGCTATTGGTCTGCGGAACATCAATTTTTCCGAGACGCAGGGTAAACTGGTCGGTATCATGGGAGCCAGCGGCGCAGGTAAAACTACCCTTCTGAATGTTATGGCTGGCTTAAATCAACCTACCAGCGGCCAAATACGCATAAATGGCGTTGACCTGCACCAAGAAGAAGCCAAGCTCAAGGGTGTAATCGGATATATTCCCCAGGACGACCTGCTGATTGAAGAGCTCACTGTTTTTCAGAATTTATATTTTAATGCCAAACTGGTTTTCAACGATAAAAGAGAGGAAGAGTTAGCGGAGCTTGTCATAAAAACCCTTAGCAATTTAGGCCTGGGTGATATTAAAGACCTTAAGGTAGGATCACCCCTGAACAAACTCATCAGCGGCGGACAGAGGAAGCGGCTTAACATCGCCCTGGAGCTGATCAGAGAGCCTGCTATTCTTTTTGTTGATGAACCTACCTCGGGCTTATCCAGCAGAGATTCTGAAAATGTTATGGACCTGCTTAGAGAACTTACCCTCAAGGGAAAACTGATATTTGTGGTTATCCACCAGCCCTCCTCTGAAATATACAAGATGTTTGACAATGTCATCATACTTGATGAAGGCGGGTATATGGTGTATTATGGCAACCCGGTCGAAAGTGTGATTTACTTTAAGAAGCTGGATGCCCAGGTAAATAGTGATGTGGGGGAATGCCCAACCTGCGGGAATGTTAATCCCGAGCTTATTTTCAACATTATGGAAGCCCGGGTAGTGGATGAATACGGGCAATATACCGATAAGCGCAAAATACCACCTAAACGGTGGGAAGAAAAAATGCACCAGCATATCAAAATCGAACAAGTGCCGGAAGGTAGTGAAAAGCCCCCTTCCAGTACAAGCCTTCCATCCTGGCTTACCCAGTTTCGTATCTATACCATTCGTGATTTCCTCTCCAAAATCAGTAACCGCCAATATGTGGCACTTAACTTGCTTGAAGCGCCTATCCTGGCCTTTATCCTTTCCTATATCATTCGATATGTCCCTGACCCTTCATCCGATGATTATATTTTCCGGCTTAATGAAAATATTCCCATTTTCATATTTATGTCCATTATTGTAGCCTTGTTCCTCGGCCTGACAGTCAGCGCTGAAGAAATCTTCCGGGACAGGAAGATCCTGAAAAGGGAACAATTTCTCAATCTGAGCAAATCAAGTTATCTGTTCTCCAAAATTGTTATTTTGGTTCTTATATCGGCTATCCAAGCGCTACTTTTTGTGCTTATCGCAAACAGCATACTGGAAATCAGAGGAATGTATTTCGAATACTGGCTGGCTCTTTTTGTAACCTCTATATTCGCCAATATTTTAGGCCTTAATATTTCTGCAAGTTTCAATACCGCCGTTACCATCTACATCATTATTCCCCTGCTTATGATCCCCATGATGATCCTCAGTGGAGCCATGTTTCCCTTTGATAAGCTTAACCGCTCTATCAGCAGTGTGGAGAAAGTGCCACTCATAGCTGAAGTTATGCCTACCAAATGGACTTATGAAGCCTTGATGGTCAATCAGTTTAAAAACAACGAATTCGAGGATTATTTTTATGATCTGAAGAAAAAGGAAAGTCAGGCAAACTTTAAACAGGTATACTATCTCCCTGAAATTAAAAAAAACCTTGAATTTCTGGAAAAGAACCTCAATGCTACGGATGAAAAGCAGAAAAAGGAAAAGCTCCTTGAGATCTGGGGCCTCTTACAGAATGAACTGGGAGAAGAATCAGAAAGAACCGGTATAGCCTTCAGGGATCTTGAACAGATTGAACTGGGTTCCGTTAATCCTGAAGTGATCGCTGATATTCGTGATTTCACCGCCCGGCTTGGTAAGCATTATCAGCATATATTCAGCCAGGCCAGCAAAAAGCTCGATAACATACGCAGCTACCTTACCAAGAATAATCCCGGGATATACCGGCAGAAGAAAGACAATTATTACAATGAAAGCGTTGCGGATCAGGTAAAAAAGGTATTTGAGAAGAATAAGATCATTCAGTATCAGGATGAGCTCATTCAGCATATTGATCCGGTATACCATGATCCTGAAATAGAAGGGTACTTCAATTTCCGTGCGCATTTTTTCGCGCCCAGAAAACATTTTATGAACCATTTTTTCAGCACCTACTGGTTCAACATGGTCATCATCATCCTGATGGCAGTGATTCTTTATATTGCCCTTTATTATAACTGGTTGTATAAAATTCTGAATATATCTCAGAAGATCAATTTCAAAAAGTTGAGATCAGCCCGGATGATTCATAAACGTGCGGAGTGAAGTTTATAAATGTGCGATGTTTGAGGAATAATTCAGGCAACTCCGCATCATTGAAAACCGGCTTTTTGGGAGAAAGCATGAAAAAACCTGGTTGTTCAATAGCGTGAGCCTTGTTTGTGCATCATTCGCATTAGGAATGTCTAATATTTTTTATATTTAAAATGATAATGTTATTTTTGTAAAAATCATCATAGGATGGATATGAAAAAAAATCATCTCATATATATCTTTGTTGCCCTCATCTTATTTACTTCCTGCAGATCTTCAAGTGATAAGCAGTCCGGAGGGTTTGAAGTTCCTGATTCGGTTGCCAATGAAGGTGTTTTGGAGATTTCAGAGCAGGCCATGGAAAATGTCACCCAAAACATCTCCTCGCATATTGAAACAGCGGCACTTATCAAGAATTTGAATGTTCCGTTTTCCAAAGAGCATCTGGCTACTACGGATAACGTAGATGACTTTACGACCCATTTTGATCAGGCATTGATTTTGGGTATCTATGGTGCAGATCTGGGTTATCTTAATATGTACAGCAAGCCTACTGTGGCGCTGGATTACCTGCGATCCATCAGAAAACTGGCCAACAGCCTTAAGGTAGGTCAATTCTTTGATTTTAGTACCCTTCAAAGGCTGGCCAAGAATAATGAGAATCTGGATTCCTTAATGTATATCTCTCAGCGGAATTTTAACCAGATGGATCAATACCTAAGGGAGAACCAACGGAGCAACCTGAGTACCCTTATGGTTGCCGGAGGCTGGATAGAAGGGTTATACCTCTCGGGGAAAGTTTTCCAGAACCGCCCCGATCCTGAGCTCAGAGAAGCCATAGGAGAGCAGAAGATCATTCTGGGGGATCTGATGATTTTGTTAAAAAACTTTGAGAAAGATTCCGATTTTGCCGGTTTGATCGAAGAATTCGAACGCCTGAACAGGCTTTATAAAAATGTGCAAATCGCCATCGTTAAAGGTGAGCCGGAAAGGCAGGTTGTTGACGGGCGGCTGGTCATCCAGCAGAATGAAAAAAGTGTGGTCACCATTTCCGATGAATTGCTGGATAAAATTATCAATGAGTCGATCAGCGTGAGAAATAAGTTAATCAACCAATAGATCCGATATGAAAAAGTTTTCTATCCTTATAGTTTTATCCATATTTACTTTGGGAATTGTTAACCATGCCCGGGCACAAACAGGTGAAGAACTGGTGAACATGTGTTCACAACTGGCTGAGGATGCTACTTATCTGAAGGATTTCACGGTTAAACTCAGCGGAGCTGCTCCCGGGGAAGACCCCCCTTCCCAAAAAAAGTCGCTTATGCTCAGAAAAAATACCCAATACAGATTTACCATATGCAGCTCACGAGATTTTCCCGGCCGGGGGGTATTAAAGATATATAGCAGTAGTAAGCTGTTGGCATCCAATTATGTCGTTTCAAGCGGTAAAATATTTCCAACCATTGACCTGAAATGCCAGAAAACCGGACCCTATCATTTATGGATCGAATTTGAGGACGGAAAGGAGGGGTTAGCCGTTGTGGTGCTTTCCTTTGTGGAAAAATTCTGATCAATTCATATACTGGATCATTGCCATAGCAACGATAAAAAGGAAAAGCATAGTGTTGCCCAATACCGCCGAACGCAATGCATGCATGTAATCGGCAAGCAAAAAAGACAAGGGCAAAACAGCAAAATACAACAATTCAACGGATGCCTGGCTGCTTAATACAAATAAAGCAATCGTTCCGGAAAACATCCACCACCATATCTCATAATATTTTCTGACGTATATCTTCAGTTGAGGGAACCGGCCCAAGAGGGAAAAACTTCCCAGAACAACCAAAATACCTGTCAAACCGAAAAAAATGTAGTAAGAAATATTGTAGTAGGTAATGGTTGCCCCTGTTTGATAATTATTTTTAAGGGTGTTAATAAGTCCTTCCAGGCTCAGGGCTTCAGACAGGTAATAATATGCAAAAACGAAAAGTAAAGGAAAAGCCAATCCCAATAGGGGTACAAACCATTCCCTTAAATTGAAGCTTCTCAGGATAAACAACCCTATCCAGATCAGCAGGATAAAAACAACCGAAGGGAGGTAAAACAGCCCGGCCAGGGAAACGAACATTCCTGCCATAAACATGCGGTTCAGAATGTAGGGTTTTCTGTATGCAGCAAATAGCTGATCGAGCATTAAAAATACAAATAAGCTGGATAAGAGACCGGGATTGATCCTTTGCAGTTGCACAAAACTACTGGTGATGAGTAGATAAAAGATGGCATGTGAATAGGTTTGGGTGGGTATTAAAATATAACGCTGGTTGAACCTCAAAACAAGCAATCCGTGTAAGAGCAAAATAATGAATGCCACCACCCGGTTTACCAGGGTATGCTGATCCAATTCATTCATAACCCATTGGTAAAGCGGCATGCCAACCTGATCAAAATGAAAGCGGGGTATTTGCGGGTTGATGAAGGATGACCACCACAGCAAAAAAGTAATGAGCATTAAGAATATGAGTATTCCCGGCGAGCGGGTTTTAACTGTTCGAAGCAGCATAATATGGCATATTTGGTATTTGACTGTAAAGTCTGATGTTTATCAAAATTTGGCGCGCTATCATAGCATAAATTGTTATAGAGCTGTGTATCCGGGGAGGATAAAAAGTCATATATCATATCCTATATCCCGACGGAAATATTTCCCTTCAAAATGGATCTTTTCGATGTTGGGGTAAATGTTGTCCCGTGCCTGTTTAAAAGAGGGTGCCAGGGCGGTCACAGCCATAACGCGGCCTCCGGATGTCACCAACCGGTCGTTTTGCTGTGCGGTGCCGGCATGAAAAATATGGCAATCCTCCGTTGGTTCTTTGATGGAGATTGTTTTCCCTTTTTCGTATTTGCCGGGATATCCTTCAGAGGCAAGGATCACAGCGGCCGCTACCGATTCATGTATCTCCAGGGAGTGATCCGGCAGGGTATGGCTGTGAACAGCCTGTAAAGCTTCCAGCAGATCACTTTTGATGCGGGGTATGACGACCTGTGCCTCCGGATCACCCATACGAACATTGTATTCTATTACGTATGGCTCGTTATCAACTTGTATCAACCCGAAATACAAAAAACCTGTATAAGGGATGTTTTCTTTTTTTAATCCACGGATGGTGGGTTGAATGACTTTTTTCTCTATTTTACGGATAAAAGGTTCATCGGCATAGGTCACCGGGGAAAGGGAACCCATGCCGCCTGTATTAAGACCTGTGTCGCGCTCCCCAGCTCTTTTGTAATCCTTAGCCAGGGGGAAGAGTTTATAATTTTCGCCGTCGGTAAGGACAAATGCCGACAGTTCTTTTCCTTTCAGAAACTGCTCAATGACAACTTTTTTGCTGGCTTCACCAAACTTACCACCGAAAAAATCTTTCAGCGTATTTTCGGCTGTTTCTATATCTTCTGCTATCACCACTCCTTTTCCGGCTGCCAGGCCGTCGGCTTTTATCACAAAAGGGGGATCCATGGCTTTCAGGTAAGCGCATGCCGCTTCGTACTGGTCTTCGGTGAAGCTTCTGTATTGTGCGGTTGGTATGTTATACCGTTCCATGAACCGGTTGGCAAAATCTTTGCTGCCTTCGAGGCGGGCGCCTGACATACCGGGTCCGGTGAGCGCAACATCCCGCAGGTCGCTATCTCCTGCAAAAAAATCTCCTATCCCCTCTACCAGGGGTTGCTCCGGACCTACCACCACCAGGTCGATCTGCCTGTCCAGAACCACCTCTTTGATGCCCTCAAAATCGGTGACTTTCACATCAATGTTCTCTGCCACTTCCCAGGTTCCACCGTTACCAGGCGCTACATACAATTTGTTCAAATGAGGGCTTTGAGCAATCTTCCAGGCGAGCGTATGTTCCCTGCCGCCGGAGCCGATGATCAATACGTTCATATTGTCTGATTTTTAACCGGTTTCATATTCATAAGCTGCGATCGCTGTCATCAAAAAAGGACCCATTCGAATTGCGTTGGACAAAAATTTCCTGGAAATACCCCAGGCATAATAAGCCAGCGGACTGCCGGACCCAGCAATGACAACATCAACATCAAAAATAATAAAAAAGGCTTTCATGAGGTGCCTTTCGAAGCCTGTTTCTCGTGTAAGGTTTTAAATATTTTTCCATGCTCCAGCAACTCCTTATAGGTACCCCTTTCTTTGATTTCTCCCTGATCAAAGACAAGAATGGCATCCGCATTTTTGATGGTAGAGAGGCGGTGAGCAATGACAAGGGTAGTTCGGTTTCGCATAAGGTGATACAGCGCTTCCTTTACCATCTCCTCCGATTCGCTGTCAAGCTCCGAGGTAGCTTCATCCAGGATCAGTATGGGCGGATTGTTCAGCACAGCCCGGGCAATGGTGATCCGCTGACGCTCACCCCCCGACAGTTTCACGCCCCGCTCACCGATGATGGTATCGTAGCCGTATTCAAGGTTGCTGATAAAATCGTGCGCATGGGCAATCTTTGCTGCTTGTATGACTTCCTCCCTGCTGGCCCCGGGTTTGCTGAAGGCAATGTTGTCGTAAATGTTATCATGAAACAGGATGGGCTCCTGGCTCACCATACCCATCAAGCCGCGTAAAGCACGGACATCCATCTGTTTGATGGGCATGCCGTCCATGCGTATCTCCCCTTCATTCACATCGTAAAACCGGGGCAACAGGTCGGCAAATGTGGATTTTCCGGCCCCGGAGCGCCCCACCAGGGCAATGGTCTGCCCCTTTTCTATGGTGGCATGGATGTTTCTCAGTACCCAGGATGTTTCATATCTGAAGGAAACATTGCGGTACTCGATCTTTTCTTTAAAGCCACCTATTTGTGTAGCTCCGGCAGAGGCATACACCGGGTTCTGCCGGTTCATGATTTCCCTAAGCCGCTCATAGGAGGCCATACCCTGCTGCATGTTGTAATAGATGTTGGAAAGCGATTTGGCCGGGTTGATGAGCTGGTACAGCACCACCAGGTAGCCGACAAAAGCCTGGGACGACATGCCAGTGTTGTCATTCAGTATCAGCATGCCTCCCAGCAGCATGATGATCACCAGGGCGATCATCCCCATCAGGCGGGTAGCCGGGTTGATGATGGCATTGCGCCGGCCCACGCGGATCATGATATCAGTCAAGCGTCTGTTGACCCGCTGAAACCCTTTGGTAACATGACTCTCGGCATTGAAGGTTTTTACCATCCGGATCCCGTAAAGGATGCCATCGATGAACGACATGTTGCTTCCCATCGACTCCATGCCCGTTTTGGTCATCTCCCGGAGCTTTTTCCCTATCCGGTTCACCACGTAAATGGCCGGAATGGAAAGCCCCAGGATCAGCAGGCTCAGGTTGACAGAGATGTAGAACATGGCCGACAGATAAACCACCAGGGACACCAGGGCAGTGAGGATGGTGAAGATGGAGCTGATGATGAAGTTCTGAAATTTGCTCACATCCATCCCAAAGCGGCTCAGGATGTCCCCTTTTTTGCTTTTGGCAAAAAACGTCAGGGGCAGGTAGATGACCTTCCGAAACAGTTCTTCCCGGATGTCTCGGCCGACGGACTGGGTCACCAGGCTCATGGTGTAAGTGACAAAATAGCGGGAAAGCGACTGCAGGGAAACCATTACCGCCACAAAAATTCCTATGGATATCAAAGCTGTTTCACTGCCATGCCGTTCAATGATGCGGCTGAGCAGGTAATAAAAATTGATTTTGACCGATTCCACTGAGAATTCAAACGGCACGGGCTTTTCAATCAAGGGCTGATTGGAAAAAAGCACCTCAAAAAACGGGATGATCATCAAAAAGGAGAAGAGGGTAAGGATCGTTCCGATAAATTTAACAACCAGGCCCAGGGTGATCTGCTTCCAGTATGGGGTGAGGTAAGAGTGGATTTGTTTGATAGCTCATCAACAGTTTGATTATATAAATAAGATAAGAAGTATACAATAAAACTTATGAATATTGGCTTCCACTCCTAGTTCCTCCACCTGTCGTTGGAAATTTAGTATCTTCATAAAGACCTACAAGTGTTCCCCCTTTTGTTTTTGTTTTATTTAAGATATAAAATTTTGGGGAAGCCCATTTTTTACTAGTAATATTTTTCTTATGAGTTTGCAATATATCAAGATTTAAATTTTATTCCTTGAATAATCTAACCGAGCCCTCATCTTTATTATGTATAGTTTTCCCTTAAGATACGGATTTGT
>CAYYLT010000002.1:10998-40333 GCA_964472385.1 uncultured Bacteroidales bacterium | reverse complement strand
TCAATCAGAAGATGATACCCCGGTATTGGTGGAAACTTTTGCCGCGAAAGATGGACGTTTCAGAGGAATTCGGGGGTTCCTGCTACCCGAGGGATGGACAGGAAAAAATTACGCCTGCCACATGCTGGGGAAAGAAGCCAGGGGTAGTATATTGCTGTTTCTGGATGCCGATGTGATCATCACCAACAATGCAGTGCGCAAGGCAACAGCTTATTTTTTAAATCACCGGTTGGATATGTTATCCCTCTTTCCTCGTCAAATCATGCACACCGCAGGCGAAAAGATGGTTGTCCCCTTGATGAACTGGATACTGCTCAGCCTGCTGCCCCTGCCGCTGGTGCGCAAAAGTCCAAAATCATCTCTTGCTGCAGCAAACGGGCAATTTATGATGTTTGATGCGCGCAACTATCAGCAACATTCCTGGCATGAACAAGTCAGAAATACTCTTGTTGAGGATATTGTGATCAACAGGCGAATGAAAAAAAAGGGGTACGAAACAGCAACATTGTTGGGAAAAGATGATGTGATGTGCCGAATGTATGGGTCTTACAAAGAAGGCGTCAATGGCTTTGCCAAGAATGTGCTGCAGTTTTTTGGGGGTAGTGTGCCGGCTGTTGTGTTGTTTATTATGTTTACTTTTCCAGGTATTGTTATCATTCCAATGGCTTTTGGCATGCTTTGGCTGGGATTGTATATTTTTGTCATATTCCTGATCAGGATTTTTGCCGCCAGGGTGAGTAAACAATCTGTTAGCAATAATTTGATACTTCATATACCCCAGATGATCACATTTGTATATATTGTTTCAAAAGGAATAAGGGTCGTCTTAACCGGTAAATATCAATGGAAAGGCAGAATGACAGGAGGTGCATCATGAAAAGACTCTATGTTACGGCTTTGATTGCTGCGTTATGCTTTATTTTCGTTTCAGCGTCACAGGGTTATCCCGGAGAAGAAAAATATAACTGCAAGTATTATCATGCTTACATATCCGGAGATATGTCGGACTGGCCTGACTGGATACGACAAATGGAAAAGGAGCTGGGAGATCACCCTCAGCCACGTTTACGCTATGATATTGTGCTGGCCCATTATGGTTATGTAGCTTATCTGATTGGCGCCGGAAAGGATGAAGCTGCATCCGAATACATCGAAAACGGTGAAATGCACCTCGATGCATTAAGGATTTTTCCGGAATACACATCCCGTTATGAAGCTATGCAAGGCGCTTTTATTGCTTTTAAGATTGGCTTGAATCGTTCGAAGGCTGTATGGTTAGGACCCAAAAGCATGGGTCATATCAACCGGGCTGTTGAGTTGGATTCCACCAATCCCGTCGCGTGGATGGAAAAAGCCAATGCTGAATATCATATGCCCCGGGTTTTTGGAGGAAGCTATGCCAAAGCAGTCGAATATTACCAGAAAGCCGTTGGATTTTTTGAACAACATGATGCCCGTATTCATTGTAATTGGCTTTATATTAATGCATTAGCATGGCTTGCCCGTTCCTGTGAAAAAGCCAATATGGATACACGGGCAAAATTAACGTACCTCAAAATATTGGCATTGGAACCAGACTTTCAATGGGTGAAGGAAGATTTGTACCCGGCGTTTCAGAACAGAAACTGAGCTGGCTGATTCCGGTGGAATATTTAAATGACACGGCTCAAACATAGTTTAACAATGGTTCTTTCCCAAATGATGGCGAGAATTTTTTTCATATTCCCGATTGCTGTCATTGTGATCTTGCTTTTGTTTTGGAGTTGTATGGGATCTAAAAAAGCAAAACATCCATCCGCGGGGGAGGATCATACTGTAAGGGTTTATCTTTCCAAACGTGGCTGGCACACAGGGTTATTGATTGAAAAACATTTGACAGATACCGTGTTAACAGGTCTTTTGGCAGATTTTCCCCGGGCCCGGTATTTGAACATCAGTTGGGGTGACCGCAAATTTTTCATGGCGGATCAGGGAACGGTCATTTTGGCGTTGCGCGCAGCCATCCTGCCAACCCAATCTGTTATGCATGTTGACGGTTATACTCATTTACCCAAGGGCTATTTCCAGCGCAGGCATATGCTGAAAATAGATTTATCATACCAGCGATTCCGTTCAATGCTGACGTATATTAAAAAGGGTTTTGCCCGTGACGATGCCGGAAAATTGATAAGGCTTAGATCGGATACGCTTGCTATGAGTGGCTTTTATCTGTCAAATATAACTTACTGGGGTACCCGTACCTGTAATGTTTGGACTGCTAAAGCCCTTCAAAAAGCCGGTCTGCCTGTAAAACCTTTTTTAACCCTCACTGCCCGAAATCTCATGAATCAAGTTCGCAAAAACAATTGAAATGCTTTTCAATTGCTTATTTAAAAAATGGAAATAGAATTTTTTGAACATAATACGTAAAGTACGAATATTTTTGTGTTTATAAATTTTTATCCATTTTTTATGAATAATACAGGCTTTACCAAAATAATTCACATGCCAAATTTATTTTATTGATACGAGGTTTTCTTCTTATTGGATGCGTTATGAATTTGGAATATTACATACCTGCTTTCCCGTTGAGACCATTCATTAAATTGTATGCCTATTATAATATAGGTAAGGAGAGGAGTGTGGCACCGATCAAATTTTTACCCATGGGATTTCCCTATATTGTCTTCAACCTGAGAGACCCTTTTACTATTTATAGGTCGGATCTGAACAGGGGAATAAAAGGGGATGGCAATCTTATAGTCGGGCAGATGGTCCACTACTATCACCTGGTACCCCATGGCACCCTTGCTAGTTTTAGTGTCATATTTCAGCCTACCGGGCTGTTTCGCCTGTTGCACGTCCCGGTCCATGAGCTGATCGATTATGGTTATCCAGCTGAGGCGATCCTTAGTAACAAGCTGAGTCCGCTTTATGAGCAGATGCTTACTTCGGATACCACAATATCTCAATTGATCCGCTATCTGGATGCCTTTTTTATGGCACAGCTTCCTTCCAGCATCCACCGATATGGATACATCGAGCATTCCCTGAACATGATTCACCAAACAAAAGGTCTGGTATCCATGGGCCAGTTGATTGACGTGATTCCTGCCAGCGGGCGAACGTTCAGAAGAAGGTTCCTGGAATCCGTGGGTATTTCCTGTAAAAAGTACATCGGCCTGAAACGCCTGAATCACATACTGAATATCGTAAAGAAACAGGATCTCACAGATATTCATTGGAGCAGGCTGGCCTATGGCTTCGGGTATTACGACCAGATGCATTTCATCAAATCTTTCAAGCAGTATTGCGGAGAGAGCCCTACTGAATACGTGACCAGATACCACAATCCTAAGTATTCTCAGGAGCAGTATTTTTTGTCAGCCAGCGAATAGAAACGAATGGCTCAAAATTGGCCAATTTTTACTATCCTCTCCATTGCATTTACCCTATCTTGTCCAATGATTGAGCACATCATATTTATTTTAAGCTTTAAATCGTATTGAATGACAAGCTATTAATTAAATTTTATACTTGGGAATGAAAACATGTATAGTATTGCTTTTTGTGCTGTTCACAAGTCATTTGTGCGCACAACAGGTGATTTCCACCTGCGGGGCGTCCTTTAGCGATGGTACAAAATCCATAGACTGGACGCTCGGAGAAATGGTGATAGAAACCATGGAAACAAACAGTGAAATCATTACCCATGGCCTCCATCAAACGCGACTTGAAGTAAGCACTTCAGAAGACCAGTTCCCACAGAGTGATTTCATCATGGTTTATCCGAATCCTGCCCATGATTTTATCTATCTTCATTTAACAGGCAAAGACCTAAAAGGGATGAAATACGCTCTTTACAATGCTACCGGAAGCCTTTTACTGGAAGGAACCATCGAGGAAGAAATCAAGAAGATTTCTTTCATCCCGCTGCCCCCGGCAGTCTATTTTATCAAAATGATAAAAGGTGAACAACTTATTCACACTTTCAAAATCATTAAAACCAACTGAAATGAAAAAAATTTACTTTGTAATGATTTGGATTGTGGCTGCCCTTGCCACCATGGCACAGGCACCCGAAGGATTTAAATACCAGGCTGTATTGAGAGATGGTTCTGGCGAAATCAAAACAAATACCGACGTTAAAGTTGAAATCAGTATTTTACAAGGTTCTGCCAGCGGATCAACCGCTTATAGTGAAACACATGATGCAACCACCAACAGTCACGGATTAATCACGCTGAATATAGGTGATGGAAGCACAAGCGATAACCTTGGCGCCATTGACTGGTCAAAGGGCCCTTACTTTATAAAAATCAGCGTGGACGGTACTGTAATGGGTACCAGTCAGTTGTTGAGCGTGCCCTATGCCATGTATGCTAAAAAGGCTGGTAATACCTTTAATGGAAGTTACACTGAACTCGATAATGTCCCGGAAAATATAGATGAAGACTATACCGATGATTTCAGTGGTGATTATAGCGATCTGAACAACGCCCCCGACCTGAGTGATACATCAAATTACCTTACTTCAGAAACGGATCCTGTGTTTGATGCATCTGTGGCCGCAGGAATTACGGATGCCGATACCTCCGGATGGAACGAAAGTAAAAGAAAATGGCGTTTGAAAGAAAGTAACACATTGTATTACGATAAAGGACTTGTTGGAATTGGAACCGATCTACCCTCCTCTAACCTGACAGTAGAAGGAACAGGCAGGAGCCATGATTTAACGATCAGGGATGTCAATGCATTTATGGCTATAGATGGCCAGGGCACAAATTCAGGCATTCAATTCTTTAGCGATGGAAATTATAAAGCCACTTTTTATTACAGTCCATCTTTTGAAAGATTGTCTATCTATAATGGGGCAGGTAATGGACTGACCTTAAACAAATCAAATTACCTGGGTATAAAAACAACTTCCCCGCAAACCGAATTGCATGTTAACGGTTCGGTTAGGGTTGATGAAACCACTGATTCACCGGAGGAGAAAACAATTTATGGAAATTCCATGCCATTGGCCTATGCCTCGGTAAGCACAAACGGATCCATTCTTACCGGATATGGTATCAAGTCTGTTGAAAAACCCGGAACAGGTTATTATACGATTACCCTTAACCAGAGATGGTCAGGACACCCTGTAGTTATGGTTACCTGCTTTAATTCCAACCCGGCGGCTGAGATACCAACCTATTACGCGGCCGGAGGCGATAATATGGTTTATGTCAGACTTGCAGATGGGAAGGGTGATCCGATTTCATCTAATTTTTCAATCGTGGTTTTTGGAATGCCTTAATGAGGAAATGTTAAACATGAAACGCTATATCATGCACATTGAAAGAAAAGTGAAAAAAATCGGGTCAATTTTCGCGTCAGAAAATGAAAAATCCCCGCATCATTAATGATGTGGGGATTTTTATGTGCCCAGGACTGGAATCGAACCAGCACTCCTTAAACAGGAACATGGCCCTCAACCATGCGCGTCTACCAATTCCGCCACCTGGGCTGAATGGTCAGATACATTTCAATGAACGACAAAATTAATAAATTCTGATATAATTCAAACGATTTTAAATTTATCATCATATCTAATTATGAACAATGCAGGTTTGCATTTTTCAAAGCCAAGTTTTGAGCAAAGTATCGTATCAATTGTTATTAGGAAAATTATATCATGAAACATTTCTATTCTATAATGGTCACAGCCATAATAATTTTTGGCTTAATGTTCATCAGAGCTGAAGCTCAAACAAATCATGATCCCGAGTGGGATCATGATTTGTTTGAATTTCAGAAACAGGGTATGATTGCTTTAGGTTCATGGGCTGCAGGCAATTTTTTAGTCAGCGGATATCAGATGAGCCGGACACAGGGGAAAACCTATCATTTTCATCAGATGAATGTATTCTGGAATACAGTCAATATGGGTATTGCCGTATCCGGATACCTGGGTGCGCTCCATGGAACAACCGGTTTGCCTGACATGGAGATCCTAAGCGAATATCATCGGTTTAGCAAAATATTGTTAGTCAATACAGGACTGGATGTTGCTTATGTGATGACTGGCCTGTACTTGAAAGAGCGATCGAAACAGGTAACAAAACATCAGCAAAGATTTGCCGGCTATGGCAAGTCCCTTTTATTGCAGGGTGGTTTCCTTTTTCTGTTTGATCTGATACTTGTATTGTTGAATGAGCAAAACATCTCTGAAATGATTCGCAATGATGTATTTCAACTAGCCATATCACCGGGATATATGGGGGTGGCACTGTATTTCATGTAGTTTTTACCGCGCCTGATAAGCTCAATGAGTTGTTTATACATAATCAATGAGTTATGAATATTCTGCCTTTCGATGAATCCTTCAAGGCCAAACAACATAAATTGTGACTTTGAATACTAACCCAAAATCAGGTAATGGGCAAAATACATCCTGTTGTTAAAATTTAGCCTGAAAATTTCATGAAAAACGAACGGGCATATAATGAAATATAAGCAATTTACTTTTGTTGTGTATAAGGAGGGTTAAAGCATCTGAAGCGATCCATCTGGCACTTTTTGTTTTTTGCTGATAAATCTGTTGGGCACATTCAATGGCTTCAGCGTTCAATGTTTTGTTTCTTTTGCCTATAGCCCTTAGTGCCCAGTTTACTGTCTTTTTTACGAAATTTCGATCATCATATGCTTCTTGCTCAATATCGTGAAGAAATGCCATAAACTGGTCATCTGATGCTTTTTTATCATGAACAGAAAGGTTTGCTATCACTAAGAATATGGCTCTTTTAACAAACTACTCTGATCTTTTAGCCCATTCCCGAACTTTTTCCCAGGTGTATGGTGTTTTGATGAACAGGTTATTGCAGGCTCCGTCGCAGATATCCCAGGAATAAAAATCGTAAGTCCAGGCTTCCATCTGTTCTGTTGTAACTTTTGGGTATTCCTTCCTATCTCATCATTACATTTATTACTGCTGGTTTAATGTTGGGAGAGATTCACTGTTTAGTCTTTCCTGCGCAATATCAAGTGCTTCCTGGCATAGCTCCTCAACATTGATGGTGAGAAACTGCCTGGCCATGGGCGCATTCATTCTGTATAGCCTCATGGCACCCTGGTCGAAATGCACCTGATCTTTGATGCATTTTCTTTGAAATGCATGCCATATTTGTGGAAATTCATTCGAACGTTCTATAGGATTCTGGTAAAAAAGATCAGAGAGTGATTCAAAAAGCCGGTATGCACTTTTTTCGGCGGGAATCTCAAGGGTAAATGAGGCAGGTATATTTTTGATACCGAAATAGAAAGGAATGTAAGGCGTTGTAACGGGGCTGCCAAAACCTGCCCAAAGTACTGCTCCAATGCTGGCGGGTAAGCCATGGGTTAATTGTATGATACTGGTATATACCGTTCCGGATGAACCAATGGGCTGAATAGGGCTACCCGGAGGAGTCTTTTTATCAATTTGGTAAGGTGTTCCCTCATACCGGTCCCTTAAAACGGAAATGAGTCTGGGTTTATCCACTTTTCTTGAAGGTCTTATATATTGTGGATAATCGGTTTGATTGGGCGTTATTCGCAAAGATGAGTCCAATTGGTATAAAGCGCTCCATATTCTCAAACTGTTAAATTGGTCTTTGTCTTGTGTTTTTTGGAGCTTTCCGCCAAAAGCTTCTGCAAAATCAAATAATTCATTTTCCGGGTTCCATAAGTTATTTTTGCTGGTAAAATCTATCAGACCCGGCGATATAAGAACATTATTGCTTTGGGTATCAATTTGGCCGATTCGGTATCCATTGGCCTGAACCCATAAGGCATCATCAGGAATTTTGATCGCTGCCCAGTGATGGCCGCTACCGGCTTCCATATACCATATTTCATTTTTATCTGCAATGGCAATGCCCTTCGGAGCAGCAATACCATACCGGTTATAATATTCACCGATCCGTTTTACGCAACCTCTGGCTGTATGCGATCTTTCAAGTGCTATATAATAGATTTCCTCTGTTACTCCTTCTTTGACCATCGGAGCCGCTTCTCTTGTTCTATCATTTCTGTCTGCACTAAGATCTACGCTGCCGGCAAGGGATACCTGACGGGAATTAATCGCCACTGCTTCACCTTTAAGGATACCCTCTTTTGTCTGAAGGCTCATCCATTGATATGTAAACCTGGCCTGTGGAATCTCCAAACCATTGTGTAAGGTGATGACTTCTGCACTGTCATGCTCCTGTTTGGGGTGTTGTCGTAAGAATGCTCTTTTTTTTTCAATTAATCCTTTGTTTTGTGCTACCAATACAGATCCGTCATTCGTGATTCTATGCCCGGCAAGGATCATGAAGGACGATTTTCCTGGTATCGTGGTGTGATCTTGTGGTAATGCTCTGAAATTAAGGGATAGAAAAATGATAAGCAAAAGAATCCTGAAATGAAAGGGTTTTGTCAGCATGGCTCGATTCTTCTTTTTGGTTTGATAATACCCGAAACTTAAAAGCTCGCATTTTATACTTCCACACAATAATAATAAAATTGTTACCGTAATAAATATATTTGGGTAAAAAAACAATGGTTTTGTATGGGTATTTTAGTATATGATTCGTATTTGAATTAATTCCTGTCGGTCCATAAAAGTCAGAAACGAGTTAAAATGTTTTTTATAGCATTTTCGCTGGCAGGGGTTGCGGGTTTTGCATACCAGCAGTCCGGCAACTGGCGGGCGACTGGCATGAAAGACGAGCGTATCTTAGCCAGCGGGGATTATAGACAAACACTAATTAGGCAACCAGTGAAGTCAACCGTATATGCATTTCATTGAACCACATTATTTATGGAGGCAATATTATACTGCTGAATCCGACGAGCGATCTCCTTTTTACGGAAGAGCATACAGTGAATTTTATTTTACGCATGCCATCTATAACCATTATATTCATCCGCAATGGGATGATTTTGGCTCGGAAACCTTATTTCTTAAAATTATCTATGCTGATTACACCAGGGGATTTACCATTATCGAATTGCTTGGAGAATGGAATGACTGCCTTTTTAATGATATCATGTTTTTAAAGCGCAATGTGCTTGAGGTTTTGCTGAAACAGGGCATTAAAAAATTTATCCTTATCGGAGACAATGTATTCAATTTTCATTCCTCTGATGACTCTTATTATCAGGAATGGTCAGAAGAGATAGAAAACGGATGGATTGTGGGTTTGAATTTCCGCGATCATGTCACGCAGGAATTTGTCAATGAAAACCTGGATGATTACATCATTTTTTTGGGAAATTTTGACCATTTCGATCATTGGCGTACTTTTACTCCCCTAAAACTCTATTTTTTTGTAGAAAGCGAACTGATGCATCGATTAAAACCATGAAGAGAAATACAGCTTATCATTTTTTTCTCTGTGATCAAATCTTCCCGCAATATATCTTAGCCATACTTTCAGCATTTCCAATAATTCCGGAGGGGTTATTTCACCGGAATCTGTTTTTTTGTTTTATCTGAAGTGCTGAGTCCAATAATTTATTACTTTAGTCGGCTAAATATGTATTTACCGGCTGTAGGGAGAGATCTGTTTTGATATCCTGGCTGGCAAGGATTGTGTGTTTTAATCCCCATTGCTTTTTTTTGGATTAGGTTTGCCGAAAAACATGCTCTTTGCTGTCATGCTGTTCCAGATCAACCCCAATTCCGGTAAAATGATATATTTTCGAGATCTAACCTGTATTATTCATAAAAAATGAAAAAACATTTATAAACAAAAGAATATTAGTGCTTGACTTATTATGCTCAAAAATTTTTATTTTTAAACATTTTTTCCGAGTGCGCCAATTTTTGGGCATCTGCTGCGTTGCGAAAGCCTCGAAGTAGGCGACTACGTCGTCGGCTTTCGACGCCATGCATCTACCCAAAACTTGACGCATGAATAATATAGGCTAATGAAATGCCGGTAATAAATTTTGGAATTTATGCTGACTTTTGATATTGTCATTGTATTTGTTGTATTGCTTTTTATCTTGATTTCTTTATATAAGGAGATCCTGGGGGCTACGTTCACCTTTGTTATTGCAGTGACAGTACTGGGCTTTTTTGGGATCCTGACGCCAAAGGAGATATTGAGTGGGTTTGCCAATGAACAGATATTTGTGATCATCTTATTGCTTTTAATAGGTGATGTGATCAGAAGGACCGGTTTTCTGGAGCGTATTTTCGATCGCATTTTCTTTTCGGTACAAACGGTGAGCGGTTTCAAGACCCGGATGATGATGCTTATAGCGGTTTTCTCTGCTTTTCTTAATAATACGCCGTTGGTTGCCATAATGATGCCCTATGTAAACAACTGGAGCAAACGGCATGATATATCTTCCTCCAAACTGTTAATGCCACTATCTTTTGCTGCAATAATAGGAGGTTGCGCTACATTGATCGGAACTTCCACCAATTTAATCGTAAGCGGTATGGCGGCCGATCAAAGCATCGCACCTGACATCGGGGCCCTAAACATATTTGATTTTTTCTATGTCGGTGGTCCAATGATCGTTATTGGCCTTTTGTATCTTTATTTTTTCAGTGAAAAGCTGTTACCCTCCAAATCAGATATCATGGCTGATTTTTCAAAGAATTCCCGAGAATATCTGGTTGAGGCCCAGGTAAGAAAGCATTCTGCTTTGGTGGGCAAAACCATTGAAGAAGCAGGTCTGCGGAATTTGAAAGGACTTTTTCTCGTTGAGATCATACGCGGATCCTACCGTTTCAGAGCGGTTTCACCTGATGCCGTCCTCCAGCAGGATGATATTCTGCTTTTTGCCGGTGATACCCATACCATTGCCGATATGATCAAGTCCAGAAATGGTTTGACTTTACCTTCTGTGGGTATGATGCATAGAAAGAAAAAAACAGAGGTGGTTGAGATTGTCATCTCCCAAAATTCATCACTTATTGGTAAAACCGTTAAAGAAGTCAGGTTCAGGGCGAAGTATGATGGGGCTGTCATTGCTGTCCACCGCAATGGAGAGAAGATAAGCGGAAAAATAGGAGAAATCGTGCTTAAGCCCGGTGATGTATTGTTACTTTTTACAGGAGAGGATTTCTTCAGCCGCACCCTGCATACCCGTGATTTTTACTTTATTTCTAAAGTACGTGATTTTAAAAAGGTTGAAGGGTATAAGGTAGGGGCTGTTTTTGGTGGATTATTGCTGGCAATTATCCTTTCGGCATTTCATGTTATCTCTCTCTTTATGGGTTTACTGGTATTGTTGATTTTGTCTTTTGCTCTGGGATTGGCAAATCCGAAGGATCTGCCCAAAGCCATAGACTACGATCTGGCACTCATCATTGTCCTTTCTCTGGCCCTGGGTGAGGCCATGAGTAAATCCGGTGCTGCTGAACTGGTAGCAGATTTGATCATTTCGGGATTTATGCCATTCGGTAAGGTCGGACTTCTGGTAGGTATATATTTGATCACTGCTTTTTTGGGCGCTTATATTGGCAATAAAGCAGCTGTCGCTCTTATCTTTCCCATATCTCTGACAATGGCCTCAAATCTGGATCTTCAGTTCATGCCCTTTATTCTGGTTGTCTCCTTCGCAGCCGCAGCCAATTTTATAACACCTATCGGATATCAGACCAACCTAATGGTATACGGCCCCGGAGGATATTCTTTCAATGATTTTTTTAAGTTGGGATTTCCTTTAACCATTATATACATGATTGCAACAGTATTTATATTGAGTTTGATTTATTTTGTTTAACAAGAAATTTATCTACCATGGAAAGCACACAAATAAAGTTTTTATTGGCAACAGCTATTCGTGCAGCGCTGGAGGCAGGACGTATGATTAACGAAGTTTATGATAATAAGGATCTTAAGGTGGAAGCCAAAGCTGATGAATCACCCCTTACTTTGGCTGACAGGAAATCCCATGATATTATTCTTCAATATTTGAATACCACTGATATTCCTGTATTAAGCGAAGAGGGTAAAGACATATCCTATGAAGAGCGAAATCAATGGAAGTATTTCTGGCTTGTCGATCCCCTTGACGGGACCAAAGAATTCATCAAAAGAAATGGCGAGTTTACGGTTAACATCGCTTTGATCAACAAGGATAAACCGCTTATGGGTGTTGTTTACGCACCCTATGTAGGTGATCTGTATTTCGCAACCTTGGATCTGGGGGCTTATAAGATAGAAGGAATTTACCAGGAGAATGTCAACTTTGAAACCGCGGATGAACTGATAAAACAAGGACAAAAACTGCCGGTTTCAGAAAAACATGATAAATTGCTGATTGTTGCCAGCCGCTCACACATGGATGACGAAACCCAGTCTTATGTCGATGAATTAAAAAAGAAATATGGTGATACGGAATTTGTATCCAAAGGCAGCTCATTGAAAATATGTATGGTGGCCGAAGGTAAAGCAGATGTATATCCGCGTTTTGCTCCTACCATGGAATGGGATACAGCAGCAGGTCATGCCATTGCCCTTGCAGCAGGGTTTCCTGTCACCCAAAGGGATGAATCAACCCCCCTTCTTTATAATAAAGCTATATTGAAGAATCCCCATTTTATCGTTAAATCGAGTGATTTGTGATATGCCCGGAGGCATGTTTCTCTGCAATGCGGCGGATTAACAGCCAACAGCCTTTATTATGAGACTGTATTATTCATGCGTGAAATTCCGGTAAGCATTTTTTCCTGGTATATTGTATCGCGTTGTATCTGATAACATTGATTGATAAGGAAAAATATAGCCGATTCAATCAGGGTCGTCAGGTATAAGACCCAGCACTTTCACCAGCAAATCCCAAAATGCTTTAGTAGTTGAAATACTGGCACGTTCCTGCGGGGTATGGGCCCCTTTGATGGTTGGGCCGATTGAAATCATGTCCAGATACGGATACTTCTCAAGGAAAAGACCACATTCCAGACCGGCATGAATGGCTTTCACCTTTGGTTCTTCATGAAAAAGCGCTTTATAGGCATTTTTTGTTATCTTCAATATTTCTGAATCTGTATTGGGTTGCCATCCCGGATAACCGGTTGAATGTTCTACCCGCGCATTGCCCAATCTAAAAACACTTTCCACCATACTGGCAATATCTGTTTTAGCACTTTCCCCTGAGCTCCTCTGACTGGTAGTTATATAAAAAGTGTCATTTCCGTGTGTTCTGATAGCCGCCAGATTGGAGGAAGTTTCGACCAGATCATTGATCTCATGGCTCCATGCATAAACACCATGTGGACAGGCATATATCGCATTGAGCAGATCGTATTGGCTGTCCTCATCTATTACATATTCAGGTAGGTTAACCTGATCAAGTGCTAATTCAAGTTCTGGTTCGGTGATCTTCCGTTCATTTGCTATTTCTTTGTGATAATTGTCAAAATATGCATAAACACTTTCCACATCCTCTTCATGGACTGTTATCCGGGCCTCGGCTTCCCGGGGAATGGCATTCCTGGCATTACCACCGTCGAAAGAGGCGATCTTTACATCGTAATGCTCAGAGAGGTTCCATAAAAAGCGGGTGATGATTTTTAATGCATTGCCCAGACCTTTATGAATCTCATCGCCGGAATGGCCACCTTTCAGACCAAATACCCGGATGATAAAACCCAGATGTTCTTCAGGAACTTTTTCCCGGTCAAATCCTATAGTTGCCGTAGTATCGATCCCCCCGGCACATCCAATGAACAGTTCACCCCAATCTTCCGAATCCAGGTTCAGCAATATTTTGCCCTCAAAGAAATCTGGTGCTAATGCAAATGCTCCGCTGAGACCGGTTTCTTCGTCAATAGTGAAAAGACATTCCAGCGGTCCATGATTTAAATCTGTTGACTCCAAAATAGCAAGTTGTACCGCTATGCCCAATCCATTGTCAGCACCCAGGGTGGTTCCTTTTGCTTTTACCCAGTCACCATCTATATAAACCTCTATGGGATCCTTTTCAAAATTATGCACCGTATCACGGTTTTTTTCGCCTACCATATCTACATGGCTCTGCAGAACAACCGGCTTTATTTTTTCTTTTCCCCGAGGGGCAGGTTTGCTGATTAAAAGGTTCCCTGCCTTATCCCTTTTTGATCCAAGGTTGTGTTGATCGGCAAAATTTTGTAAATATTGCAGTATTTGGTCTTCTTTTTTCGAAGGACGGGGTATCTGACAAATTTCATTGAAATATTTCCAGACTGCCTTGGGCTCAAGTTTACGGAGTTCTTCCATAGGAAATGTTTTTGTATGATGATGCATTTTGAGATGCCAAATATAATGGAATATCTTTTTTTCTGATACCCCAATTGGTTGTAATTTTTGCAAGGTTCAGCAATTTTTAAACCAGTGCTGATTATTTGGCTTCATAGAAACCATTTCTAACCAGCATATCATACAGACTAAAACAACTTGATATGGATAATCAGGTAATTTTTTCCTGATCAGCTTTGCTTGTGATCATCTTATAAAGGCAAAATGTTAAACTTTATGCATTTTGCCTTTTTATTTATAATTTTATTCCGGTAAAAATTGATTAAACCGGAGCGCAATGTACAAGTCCTTCGTTATTTTGCTGGGTTTATCCCTTTTCCTGCTCCCATGCCATTCTTATTCGCAAATCAACCGGAATGGTATCCATATCATGGAGCACTATATTCCGGATCATTACCATGCGAGTCCCCAGAATTGGGCTATTGTCCAGGACAGCAGGGAGATGATTTATGTAGGCAATGAAGGAAAGGTACTGGAATACGATGGGCAAGACTGGCGGAGCATTCCCAATGACAACGGTTCGTATGTTCGCTCACTGTCTGTCGATCCAGAAGGTACGGTTTATGTAGGGAGTGTTGGTGAATTCGGATATCTGAAGCCCAATAAAACCGGAAAACTGGAATTTGTTAATCTTTCCACCCATATCGACAGCAGCTTCAGAGATGTATGGAAAACATACACCCACGGGGATACCATTTTTTTTTGTACCAAAAAGTATATCTTTCAATATGAAAATCATGCATTGCGGAAGCAGATAAAACTTGATGAATGGCATTTTCTTGATTTTCTGGTAAATGGGAGATTGTATTTGGGTAACTATAAAAAAGGACTCATGCTGCTGAAAGGAAATAAACCCGTAATAGCGCCGGGGGGTTCCTTTTATTCGGAAAAAGATATTTTCGTTGTCCTTCCTTTTCATTCTAACGAGCTTTTAATAGGAGTTCAAAAAAAGGGTTTTTATCTATACAATCCCCAAACAGGCCTTTCCAGAAGTGTCAGTACACTGGGTCGGCATTTTGATGAATTGAACCGCTATTTTCAGCAGATTCATCTGTACAACGGTATTAAGCTTCAAAATGGCCATTATGCATTTGCTACGCTTGATGATGGATTGATCATTGTTAACGGGCAAACCGGAGAGATCGAATTTCATTATGATGATAATACCGGATTGCCTGATCCTACGGTCCTTTACCCTTATGAGAGCATGCAGGGAAATATTTGGCTCGGACTGAACAATGGAATTACCAAAATCGAATACCATTCCCCTTTTACACATTTTATTAAAGAATCGGGATATCGAACCTATCCCCTTGATGTTATAAAATTTAAAGGCAATTTATTCGTAGCTACTACCAATGGTGTTTTTCTGCTTCAAATCAATGAAGAAGGTATTCCTGTGTTCAGTAATATACTGAATATCAATAATTTAGCATCATTTTTAAAAATGGACTTTGAAGGAACTGCAACAGATAGATTGCTGGTGGGGACCCACGAAGGTATATATGACATTACCGATGTTCATCAAATTGTTCAGCTCGATGAACGATTTGATAATGTTTTTAAAGTGAATACCATGATTCAGTCGTCCTATCATCCAGAAAGAATCTATGTGGGATATACCAGTGGGGTTATTGAATTTGAGTATACCAACCGGGGTTGGGTAAAAACCGGACAGGATCAGAATATAACGGCCAGTATTCGTTTTTTGGCAGAAGAGAACGATTCTGTGCTCTGGGTTTCAAGCGAGCTGAACCGTATAATTAACATGGAAAAGATGAGAAAAACCGCTGTTTATGATACATCAGACGGTTTACCATCTATGACTTCTAACAGGGTCTTTCGCATGAATGGAAAAATATATTTTTCCACCAGCAAGGGATTCTATCAATATAACAAAGAACAGGAACATTTTAAGCCGGCATCAGTTTTTGGAGGAAGGTATGCAGGAAAACACATACGATTTGTTAAACCCTATAAAGATAACAGCTACTGGATCGTCTACTCGGATAAAGATGAGCAGGAACATATAGAAAAAGTCATCCCACAAAACAATGGATATCAATTTGTAGATACCCCTTTTAAAAGGCTTTCAGGAGCAACCTATTATAATTCCTATAATGGCGAAGACGATCTGACCTGGTTTGCTACCGGTGATGGCATTTATGTATATGATAATGATTATCGCAAGAATTACCGGTCGCGTTACCAGGCATTGATAAGGCAGATTACCATGTCAGGCGACTCGACCATATTTAATGGAACCTACTACACTGATACCAACGAATACAAGCTATCCGGAGAACAGCCAAAAAATCTACAGTATGCATTGGATTTCAGAAACAACGACATTGAATTTCGCTTTTCGTCGCCCTGGTTTGAACAGGAGTCAGCTATCCGCTACAGTTATAGGCTTGAAGGATATGAAAATGCATGGAGTGATTGGACTGTAAGTAATTTTAGGGGTTATACCAATTTAGATGCGGGTGAATATACTTTCAGGGTGAAGGCAAGAAACATTTATGGATCACAAAGTGAAGAAGCAGCTTTTGCGTTTAGGGTTAAGCCACCCTGGTATCAAACTGCCTGGGCTTATTCGGTATATCTTATCGCTGGTATTGGACTGATTGCCCTGATTGTTAGGCTTTATACCCGCCGTTTGGCAAGGGAAAAAGTACGGCTCGAAGAAATCGTGCAGGAAAGAACCCGTAAAGTGGTTCAACAAAAGGAAAAAATAGAGCAGCAAAGAGATGAGATCGCCAAGAAAAACAGAGATATTACCGATAGTATAGAATACGCCAGTAAGATCCAAAGTGCCGTATTACCTGCCGAAGACATTACCAGAAACATCCTTCCGGAACATTTTATCATCTTTCGTCCCCAGCATATTGTCAGCGGGGATTTTTACTGGATTAATAAGAAAAATGGCTTGCTGTTTGTTATTGCAGCAGATTGTACCGGCCATGGTGTACCTGGTGCTTTTATGAGTATGCTGGGGGTTTCACTGCTTAATGAGATCGTGAACAAGCATGCAGTGACCCAGGCCAATTATGTTCTGAATGAACTTCGAAATGAAGTAAAACGTACACTGAAACAAACCGGAAAGGAAGGGGAAGCCAAGGATGGTATGGATATTGCTATGACGATGATCGATCTGGGAAATATGAAAATGCAGTTTGCAGGAGCTTACAATCCTTTATATCTGTTTAGAGACGGTAAGTTCCAGGAATATAAAGGCGATAGGATGCCTATAGGTATATTCCTCAAAGAAAATCCAAGCTTTACCAATCATGACATCGATCTGAAAAAGGGAGATACATTTTACATCTTTTCCGATGGCTACCAGGATCAGTTTGGTGGCAAAGACGGGACCAAGTTCAAAGTGAAACGATTCAAAAAACTTCTGACTGAAATACATCATAAACCGATGGAAGAACAGAGGGAGATCATTGAACGTACCTATGATGAATGGAAGGGTAACCATCCCCAGCTAGATGATGTGGTGATTGTGGGCTTGAAAATTTGATCAAACTGCGGTGCAACGCCTCAAACGCTCAAATATATTCCGATGGATCAGAGAAGAAGCAATCAAAGTGCAGGCATTATGGTATACCGTTTTTCTAAGGGCGGGTTCGAAGTTTTTTTGGTACATCCCGGAGGGCCTTTTTGGAAGAATAAAGACCAGCATGCCTGGTCTATTCCCAAAGGGGAATTTTTTGCAGCGGAAGAAGAAGCGTTAGAAGCAGCCAAAAGGGAATTTGAGGAGGAGACCGGGCACAAGATTGACGGGAAGTTTTTTGCATTATCACCCGTTAAAAGGAAAGATGGAAAAGTTATCTATGCCTGGGCTATAGAAGCCGAGGTCAATCCGGATAACCTGACCAGCAATACATTTGAAATGGAATGGCCTCCTAAATCCGGCAAAATTCAAACTTTTCCGGAAATCGATCAGGGAGGGTGGTTTGACTATGAATCCGCGCTCTATAAACTTCATAATTACCTTAAACCTTTTCTGCTGGAACTGGTTAAAAGGTTGAATGTCCCTGAATACCAACTTTATCATTCATAATGCATGGATTCTTCCGGGATGAATCATCAGGATTTTTTTTTGAACCAGTTGTTTAGCTTTTTTGCTTACGATGCTAAACAAAAATATAGGCTGAGTTGTTAAGCATACATGAAAACATATCTTATTGTTGGTGGTTCAGGTGGTATCGGCAAAGCTATTGCCAGTACTACGGTAAATGAAGGTAACAAAGTCCATGCAACCTACCACGAAAAGGCCATGGAGAGCAATACGCGAGGTTTGGAATACCATTTGCTTGATGTATTTAAGGATGATTTGAACTTTGATTATCTGCCCGATGTGCTGGATGGTTTGGTTTATTGCCCCGGCAGCATTAACCTTAAGCCATTTCACAGAATAAAGCCGGAGGAATGGTTGTCGGATTTCAATTTACAGGTTATGGGTGCTGTTAAGGTTTTGCAATCGCTGTTGCCTCGTTTGAAAGCTTCGCAAAAGGCTTCTGTAGTATTATTTTCAACGGTGGCAGTCCAAAAAGGCTTTAATTTCCATAGCTTGGTGTCTGCTTCAAAAGGAGCAATAGAAGGTTTGACCAGAGCTCTTGCTGCTGAATTTGCCCCGAATATACGGGTGAATTGCATTGCCCCTTCTGTTACGCATACCCCTCTGGCAGAGAGATTGCTTAATACAGAGGCCAAACGTGAAGCCAATGTTCAAAAACACCCGCTAAAGAAAATCGGTGAAGCAGAAGATATGGCGGAAATGGCCAGCTTTCTGCTTTCAGAAAGGTCAAAATGGATTACAGGACAGATCCTCCATGTAGATGGAGGTATTTCTTCATTAATGACTTAATGGATTAGGATGATGGATTTACGCGGTGAAACATTTCACAGGGTCGATTCGATCATAACCCAATGGATGGCAAAAAAGGGTTTGTTTTTTCTCAGGATTAGCCTAGGCATTGTATTTTTCTGGTTTGGTATGCTGAAGTATTTTGAGGGAATGAGCCCTGCCGAAGGCTTAGCAGTGAAGACCATTGACCTGTTAACCTTTCATTTGATTCCTGACAAGGTTATTATTTATGGCCTGGCATCCTGGGAGGTTCTGATTGGGTTGGGTCTGCTTCTTAAATATTTTATGCGGGCAACGCTGTTGCTCTTATATGTGCAGATGATTGGAACCTTTACCCCTGTTTTTTTATTCCCGGAGGAAATTTTTTATGTTTTTCCTATTGGATTAACCCTTGAAGGACAGTATATTATAAAAAATATTATCATAGTAAGCGCAGGTATTGTGCTGGGTGCAACCGTGCGGGGAGGTGGCTTTACTTCTGTTGATAAGGATAACCGTAATCACATGGACAAACAACATCATACACGGGAACATGAGCGAAGCAAGTTTTTTTATAAAACCCATTGCAACTGAAGGTGATGTTCATGATAAAGCTGATAATATATGCTTCTTGATGATCCTTGCAATGATTTTTTTCATTCATTCAAGGCTGAAGAATGCGGTGTAATAACGAATATAATAGGAAATTCAGGATTAACCCATAGTCAAGACAACATTTTAACAACTGCTTGGATGAACATACTCTTATCAGGAACTACGGGCTATATAGGCAAAAGGTTATTGCCCGTTCTACTGGCACAGGGACATGATATTGTTTGTTGTGTGCGCGATAAGGCACGATTTGATACCTCGCCCTACAATGCTGAACAATTGAAAATAATTGAAGTGGATTTTTTGAAGAAGGAATCATTGCATGCCATACCTGACAATATTGATGCTGCTTATTATCTTATTCATTCTATGTCATCTTCCGTCCACCATTTTGAAGATTTGGAACGTGAGGCTGCCGGGCATTTTAAGGATAGAGTTGAGCAAACTTCAGCCAAGCAGGTTATTTACCTGGGAGGTATAGCAAATGAACAGCAGCTGTCCCAGCATCTCTCATCAAGAATGGCGGTTGAAGCCATACTGGCTTCCGGAAATTATCATTTTACATCGCTCCGCGCTGGCATTATATTGGGCTCCGGTAGTGCTTCATTTGAAATCATTCGTGATCTGGTGGAAAAATTACCCGTCATGGTTGCTCCGCGTTGGTTAAACACCAAATCACAACCCATTGCCATCAGCAATGTTATTCAATTTTTAAAGGGTGTTCTGGGGTTCGAATATGCTTATGACAGATACTTTGACATAGGGGGCCCTGAGGTGCTTACTTACAAACAAATGTTATTGAAGTTTGCCAGGATCAGAGGTCTGAAACGTACTATCATTGTTGTCCCTGTAATGACTCCGAAACTATCATCCTACTGGCTTTACTTTATCACCTCTATTTCCTACCGCCTCGCTGTTAACCTGGTTAACAGCATGAAGATTGAAATTGTGGGCAAACAAAATGACCTGGCCGAAAAGCTTGGAATTAATCTCCTTACTTATGATGACGCCATCAAGATCGCATTTGATAAGATCGAGCAGGAAAATGTTTTATCAAGCTGGACGGATGCTATGTCTGGAAAATCTCTCGAACCTGGTTTGTCCAGACTTATACAGGTTCCCACTTATGGCTGTTACGTTGACAAAAGATCCTGCCAAATAGATGATATGGATAGGACTCTGAATAGATTATGGTCTGTCGGTGGTAAACAGGGTTGGTATTATGCCAATTGGCTTTGGATGATCCGGGGATTCATGGATAAGGTTTTTGGTGGCGTTGGTTTAAGGCGGGGACGAAGAAGCGATACATCTATTCAACCCGGGGATGCGTTGGATTTTTGGCGGGTAATCTACGCCAGCAGAAATGAAAAACGGCTTTTGTTGTATGCCGAAATGAAATTGCCTGGTGAGGCTTGGCTTGAATTTAACATTCGTGATGGAACCCTGTATCAGCGTGCAACGTTCAGACCTTTGGGATTATGGGGAAGAATATACTGGTTCCTGCTCCGGCCTCTTCATGGCCTTATTTTTAGTGGGATGATTCACCGAATTGCAAACTAGCGCTTGTCCATAAAGTAGGAACTGAGTGAATCTGTCTTGTCCGATCTATTAGCTGGCAGGGCTTGTGGGTAGTGAATGTCAGAAGTCAGGCTTCTACCGGCTGACAGGCATGAAGGAATGTGGTACAGCCATATGGCATGCTGGCCCGCCTTGAATGAGCGGTTTAATAGATAATCCCGCTCCATATCGGCTTGTGTGGAATAATGAATTTTTCCAGAAATAAATGTTTGTATGCATTTTGGATACGATGGCCAATAAAGAATTCCCAGTCTGGCGCCAATGAACCTTTAAATAATCTGCTATGGGCTTTTATCAATTAAGAAGAAAACAATTGCTTCCTGTATCTTTGGATGAACTGTGGTCCTTTATCTCAACACCCAATAACCTGAACCATATCACTCCGACTTATATGGATTTTAAAATCACTTCTGATGAACTGCCCAGTAAGATTTATCCGGGTTTGATGATAGGTTATACGGTAAAACCCATTGCAGGCATAAAGATGAATTGGATCACCGAGATAACCCATGTGGCTGACAAGGAATATTTTGTTGATGAACAGCGGATCGGTCCTTTTACATTGTGGCATCATGAACATATTTTGGTTCCTCAACAAAAATATGTATTGATGGCCGATATCCTGTCATACAAACCCCCATTGGGTATTCTGGGGGATATGGTTCATTCTTTATTCCTGAATAAACAGTTAAATGGCATATTCGATTACCGGGAAAGGGCTATCAACAAACTATTTTCGGATGAGCATCAATGACCCACAATGCCTGCCTTATATTTCCGCATCAACTGTTTGAGCACCATCCCATCTTAGGTAAATGCAAAAACTATTTTATCTTAGAGGAGCATCTTTTTTTTTAACCTGTATTATTCATAAAAAATGAAAAAACAGTTATAAACAAAAGAATATAAATGCTTTTCCTATGATGCTCAAAAATTTTAATTTTTAAACCTTTTTTCCGAGGCCGCCAATTTTTGGGCATCTGCTACGTTGCGAAAGCCTCGAAGTAGGCGACTACGTCGTCGGCTTTCGACGCCTTGCATCTACCCAAAACTTGACGCATGAATAATACAGGCTATGATGTTAACAAGAAAAAAGCAAAAGTCTTTAATATACTAAAATAGCTAATGAATTGGCATAAACCCAAAACAAAACAGCATAGATGAAACGCATTGTTCTGGGCAAGGTAAGACCAATCAAGAGCTTTGATTTGTATATATTTTTATTTTCCTGCAACCCATCTTATGGCACTAAATATCAGCTGCTTAAAGTCTTTGTCTAAGAATCCATGCTGATCATGGCCAAACAGGATATATACGATTCTTGAATTGTTATATTGGTTGGCCCAGGCAACGGTATCAGCGCAATCGGGATGTTCCGTTTTTAGTAAAGGTTTGACGGTGGGTAGGATTTTTAGATTCGAATAACCTTCGTCATGGATACTAAAATCTTTCATATTTTTGGTAATGGGATGATCCGGATGAACAACGGTGACTTCCAGGTCGAGCCCATGCTTATATCCCGATGCTTTTGAGGGATTGGTGACGTAATTTTTTTGAAGATACCGTCCGCCGGTAATTTTTTCAAACGCATCCCATTTTTGATAGGAAACCAGGGAATGATGCAAAAAGATCAATCCTGTACCATTTTGGGTAAGTTCAAGGAAGGCTTTTTTTTGTCCAGGGGAAATATCCTGCCACATATCATAAAAGACCACTGCTTCGTAATCCTTGAACTTTCCATTGGCCAGCGCCTGGTTGGCCTGAGGTTGCATGATCATGTCCGCATTGACCTCATGGCTTTGCAGGAAAAAGTTTTCGAAAGCTGCTGTATCATAGGCATGGCCACCGGTTACAACCAGAATTCGTGGTGTTACCGAACCCTGAACACTGCATGCAGCCATATAGGTGTGAGCAATAATTGCAAACAACCATATCTTCAAGATGGTGTTGGTATAAAGCTTATATTTTTTTTTCATCATTTGAGGTTTTAGTCTGTGCGTAATACAGGATAAATATACAAAACTTTTTTTATTTAGTTTTATTGCATTTTCCGCATGACCAAAAAAACAAATTTACCGGAAACATCGCTGGCTTTCGTCGCCATGCATCTCAAAACCTTACGCATGAATAATATGAAAAACCATTGGAACCGGTGTTTAGCCATATTTTTATAAGCAGCGTATAGCAAGATTTTTTAAGTCCTGTGTTTTTTATTCTGTTAGGATCTATCTTTCTGCACAGGCTTTTTCCTTTTGATAAATCTCCGGTATATGGCCAGGCCTCCGATAAATCCACCGATATGAGCCCAGAACGCAATACCTGCGCCAGGACTGTCCAGCAACAGATCAAAAGTACCGCTAAGAAACTGACCGATGAACCATATGCCGATGAAGACAAAAGCAGGTATGGGGACCAGCAGGGGAATAAAGAATAATGGAACAAAGGATATAATGAGGCTGCCGGGAAAAAGGAACATATAGGCAGCCATGACACCTGATATCGCGCCGGAAGCTCCTATTGCGGGTACTCCTGAGGCCCGGTATAGAAAGTAATGGGTTGCACTGGCGATCAAACCTGCCAATAAATAGAACAGCAAATAACGGAAGCTGCCCATCCGGTTTTCAACATTATCGCCGAAAATGAATAACATCCACATGTTTGTCAGTAGGTGCCCCCAACCGCCATGCAAAAACATGTTGGTGAAAAAATTCCGGGCACTTTCATCCCATAAATTTGTCTGGGTGGGGATCAATCCATATTCATAAATAAATGCCCTGGTATCGCTCATGTTGATTTCAATGATAAATACGGCAATATTGCCTAAGATGAGCAGCCAGTTGACAAAAGGAAACCGCTGGGAGGGAATATTGTCATTCAGAGGGATCATAATGCAAGGAACCTATTGGTGCATCATACAAGACAGGTAAATCATTTGGTTAGGCCTTGAGCCCGTGTTTCTGCAGCAGACCCTTAACATACTCCAGATCCTTTTGAATGCTTTCGCTCGCCTGTTTCCTTTTTTCCTTTTTTGATAAATGCTTGCTTTTAAAAAGGGGATATTCAACATGTAGGGTGATGGGAGCTTGCACGTTTAATGCTTTCAATTTTTCGAAATAAGTATCAAAATCTACCCATCCCTGACCCAGGGGAACTTCGATAATAGGCCAGTTATCGTTTATGTCCTTCCATTTGAAGTCTTTGATGGCAATAGTTTTGATGTGGTGTTGCAATAAGTTAAGACCAAGAGGCCATGACATGCCCCCTTCTACAGTAGCATGGTGGATGTCGTACTGGCTGCTGATAATCTGGGGATCAAAATCTTTGATGAGCATCCACAGATCCCATACGGGGGCTCCAACAAAATTCCTGCCACAATGGTTCTGGTAACACCCGTTGATCCCATATTTGGAATTGAGTTCACCCAGCTTTTCCAATTTCTTTTTAAAATGCATGAGGCTTTGTACCATTCCCATATCGTTCCCATATTTGTACCATGACAGGCGGTAATATTGAATGCCCAATTCGGAAGCAGTTTTCAGAACCGGTTCCGTGTATTGATCTTGCGCATCGCTAACATTTGAAGCCATCATTTTAACCTTCAGCCCTTTCTTTTCAAAAGCGTTTACGGCCCTGGGAAGGTCTCTGGTAACATTCTCGGGCAATACATGTCCACCCCTCCTGACCGTCAGATCAACCCCGTCAAATCCAAGTTCTTTTGTAGCTTCTGCTGCTTCGTCGTAATCGAGAAATTCAAAGTGTTTGGAAAATAAATAGATTTTCCATGCATCCGGGTCTGATAAACGATTTTTTTTGAATTGAGGTCGGGTCATGCTGATAAAAGGTGCACTGGCACCGGCAAGACTCATCGTTTTGATAAAATCCCGCCTGGAAAAAGGGTTGTTTGTTTCCATAACTGTATGGTTTAATAGTTTTTACGCTATAAAGATAAACAGGCTATTGGTTTCATCGTTTTTCACAAAAGCATGTTTTTCTCAATAGCGTGTGCGTGTATTTTGGGCATCAGAAGCGTTGCGAAAACTTAAACGCAAGCAACCTGGTCATCGGCTTTCGCTGTCTTGCATCTACCCACAACTTAAGGCATGAATAATCCAGTCTAATAATGCCTCAAAAGAATTATTCTTTAAATTCAATGATGTCCGCAGTGATGTACAATTTGGTTTGCGTATAGACAAAAAGATTCAATATCTCACTGTCTGTGCGAATATTTGCCAGCACCAGATTTTTGCCTTTCCTGTCGCCGTACTGGGCTTCGTAATTGTTCCATAAATCCTTCAGGGCTTGATCATACATTTTTGCTGTTCCGCCTACCCTGGCAAGGGCAAATGTATTGGCTACCGGACCATAAGATAAGCTGAAACCCAATACATAAGAAGCATCGGAATAACCTTCCACATTTTTGGCTGCGATATGAAAATTGGGTTCCGATAATTCTACGTTGGTGACATTCTGGGATAAGAATGAACCCGCTGTCATGCAACCGGATAAAAGAGCTATGAGCATAAGGCCCAGAATGGGAAACATCGCTTTTTTCATGATTGTCTTAATTTTGAATTTGGAAATAGTTTTTTCAAATACTTGGGCAAGTTAATAAAAATGCAGCAAATGGAAATACCGGGATCAGATTTTTGGATCAGATTTTTTATAGCCTATCCCATTACAGTCCCTGTATTATACTTGCCGCAGCTTTGGTTGAGCCAGGAGTAATTCAGGTTGAATGCTTACCAGCAGTTTATTTTTTTTATCGTTTTAATTGTTTTTTTTGAGAAAATATCATATATTTAGCTAACGAAACAGAACAATACGCTTTTTATTTCTATTTGTCTTCGTTCTGAAGTAAAAGAATAAAAAAATTGATTGTGCCAGAAAAATACCAATATCTGCTGTTCCGCAGACAATTTTTGGTTTCAGATATCCCATTTGAAAATTACAAGAATTGGCATACTCATGTAGTTTTTCATGCAGCCAGACAATTCCGAATTATTTGGCATCCCGATCTTGAATTTACCTCTGCTGAAAAAAATTATGCCATCTATTTATTGGGTTATGCCCTCAACCCCTTTAAACCTGAGATGTCGAATCAGGATATTGTTGAAGAATTGGCTAAGTGCAATAATTGTGATGCAATATTTTCAAAAACAGATTTTCTTAATGGTCGCTATGCCTTGATTATTGCTGATCACCATAATTTAAAAATTATCAATGACGCAACATCTTCAAAACAGGTTTATTATTTGTTCAAAGATAAGCAGTTCTTCGTAGGTTCTTCCCCTGATATCATTTCACGCATCACCAGATGCAGAAGAACAAAAAACAGGGATTTACTGGATTATTATCATTCCAGTCTTTATCAAAATGCTAATCAAGCCTGGTTTGGAACCGAAACGCCATTTCAGGATGTTATGATTTTGCAACCCAATCACTTTCTTGATTTGATAAATAGAAGAGTAAGGAGGTTCTGGCCAAGATACCCCAGAAAAAAAATGAAAATCAATGAATCTGTTGAATATGTATCCTATATCATGAAGGGAACAGTTCAAGCTGCTTTAAACCGCTATACTTTGCATTGCTCTCTAACAGCTGGTTATGATTCCAGAATGATTCTATCTTCATTGAAGCATTTTAAAGACCAAATCCAATATTATACATTGAACAGTTTGCATTTTCGTCATCTAAACAAAGCTGATATTGAATTACCTGAAAAAATTGCAAATGATTATGGCCTCAACCATAACTTTATTAATATAACTGGTGAAAAGATTGATAACAAGTTCGTTGAAATATATAAGCGAAATAATGTTTTAAACAGAAATGTTTTTATAGAGGCCTATTATAGATATATTGACCAGGGCCATGAGAATAAATTAAATCTGACCGGTATTATGGGCGATCAACTACTAAGAGCCAATTTTAGGTTATGTGGTCAAATTACTGCTTATAAGCTAGCAGAAAGATTTCATGTACAAAATTTTAAATTTGTTGTGAATTCAATTTATCAGTGGTTAATAGAAGCATTACCAATATACCCAAATTACAATATTCATTTAATTGATTGGTTTAACTGGGAATGCTATTGTGCTAGCTGGGCGGGTATTGCTGCCACTGAGCACGATATCGCCAGAGATGAGCTCAGAATGTTTAATTGCCGGGAATTATTCACTACATTTATGTTAATTCATCCTTATTTTCGATATAAAGACAATCCGAAAATACACAAAATGGTAATTAAACATAATTGGAGATCTTTGTTAAGATATAAGTTGGTGCCTTCAAATGTTCAATATAGATTTTGCAAGAAAATATTAAGGATACTTTGCATAGAACCATTGGTTAACCGATTATATCAAAAGTCAAAATATTTTATAAAATCCAAATAATATTTTCGTTCTGATGAAAACTACCCTCATTTAGTGGAATTTGGAATTAGAGACTCCCAATCATATTCTTGATAATGCAGGAATGTCGGAGAAGCCTGGCTTCGTAGACGTTCCTGCATGAAGCCCACTGGAGTTTGGTATCCCAAACATTTGTGAGGCCTTTCATTATTATCAATCCATATCCAAGCATTTGACAGAATCTGAGCTTCCTGCAGCCTGTTAAAACAAAACGTATCCAATACCTCTTCTCGGTGACTTCGGTTAAAACGTTCCATAGCTATTCTGATGAGGTTTGCCTTTTTCAATGAATATCATGTCAATTTCTTGGTCTTTAGCCCAACCCTTTGCTCTGCAGGCAGTAAATGAGAGGGATATGATGGTTAGTGCCAAAATGGCTTTCATGGTAATTTTTTCATGGTTTTCTGTTTTTAATTCTACTAATGTTTATCATTGCATATAACCTTGATTGCATCATACAGGTTTGGTTATGCGATTGATTTTCAATTGGCCCAACAGATTCCATGCGCAATTGTTTAATTTAGCTTGTGATGGATTTTATATTGCGTATTGCTGGCATGGCGCTTTGAATCGATGTCATTTTCACAATAATAAAATCATGACCATCGATCACTGCATGGAATGGTGCGATAACATAACGCCATTATATTCCGGATAAATAATTGATCAATTTATCGTGGAGTTTGGGAGGGGCCACCAGCAGGTCCTCATCTTCAGGTTTCCATGCACTCCCATCCCATCTGCTAACTTTGCAGCCGGCTTCTTGGGCAATAAGTATACCAGCTGCAACATCGTACAATTCATCGCCGTAAGTGATAAAACAATCCAGCCGGTCGTCGGCCAGATATGCCAGCTCCAGGGCACTGGTGCCGAAGAGTACTGTATCGGTGTAAGTTGCAAGGAGATTTTTCAGGATTTTCACATATTTTTCTTTGGCTTCTTTGGCCCGGCCTTTGTTGCAGTCAATGAGAGCAGGCTCATGGATTTGTGTTTTATAAAGGCGGCTACCATTTAAATAGCTGCCTTTTCCTTTTTCTGCATAGAACAATTCGTCAGATATAGGCTGGTAGATGACGGCTGCAATAGCTTCATCTTTTTTGAAGAGTGCGATGGACACGCAAAATAAGGGTATTCGTCGGGAATAATTGGTTGTTCCATCCAGTGGATCAATCACCCAGTAGTATTCAGATTGGCTATGGGTTGTTCCGGATTCTTCAGCGACAACCCCATAATCATGTTCCGCATTGAGGATCGATAAGATTTTTTCCTCCGCTTCCTGGTCTGCCTGTGTTACGATACCTTGTTCCCCTTTACGCTCGGTGCGTATGTCTACCCCATAGTATTGCCTGTGGATTTCACCGGCAGCCCTGGCTGCCCTGATCATTATGTCTTTCATATTGGATCTTTTTTGCGGTCATCGTACCCGGCAAGGGATGGTTGTACCATGTGAAAATTGTTTATGCCGGAATAACGCAATAAACAAAGTTTACTGCCACGAATATATGAAAACTTGCTTGTCTTTTTGTTAATTATTTTTTAATATTGTCTCAAAAAAATTACAGGATACCATAAATTCTCTTTCCCGAGAAATTTTCTTTCCCGAGTACGCGATTTTTTTTACCATTGCGGCC
>CAYYLT010000002.1:0-10898 GCA_964472385.1 uncultured Bacteroidales bacterium | reverse complement strand
TCTTTCCCGAGAAATTTTCTTTCCCGAGTACGCGATTTTTTTTACCATTGCGGCCTGCAGAAATCGTCCTTTAGTAAGTGATTCGATCATGGATAATCCGAAATGCATAACAGAAAAAAGGTTAGTAGAAAACCTTATAAAAGGTGATTTTGTGGCTTTTGACCAGTTATTTGGTCTGTACAATAAGCGTTTATATGCTTTTGCCCTGTCCATCATTAAAAACAAAGAGGATGCCAGGGATATTGTACAGGAGGTTTTTTTAAGGATCTGGCGAAACCGTTATGCTTTGGCACAGGATTCTTCTTTTCAGTCATTGTTGTTTACCATTTCTTATCATCTGATCGTGGATAAGATGCGCAAAAAGATGTCGGAGGAGCAGTTTAAGGATCAACTCCTCAGGAAAGCCATTGACAAGGGATCACCGGTAGAGGAGGAAGTGGAGTTTAATGAGCTGAATGTCTTATATAATGAGGTAATTGAAGAATTACCCTCCAGCCGAAAACAAATTTATAAGTTGCACCGCTTCGAGCATCTGAATTATGAAGAGATCGCACAAAGGATGAATATTTCTGTCAATACGGTAAGAAGCCAGATGAATAAAGCCCTCGCATACATTCGCAAAAGAATCAGTACCCAAACATTCGCGGCAATGCTGTTCATTGCTTTATATGGATAGCATTCCTCCCTGTTTTTCTTATGTTGAGCTTATAGACAGACTCTATACCAACCTGCTAGCGTGATATGTATTCATTGCTGAAAAAAATTTTTACTAGGCGTAATACTTATCGATGCATCAATCGTAATACTTTAAAACAGTTTAAGCTAAGATTTTTTGCTGGCAAGGTGCTATTTGTTTTTCATGCCAGCCATCATTCATGATCTTTTCCAGGAAGCATTTTTTATTTTTTATATGATGCTGTTAAGCATTTTCCAAATCACATTTTCATGCCATCAAAGCACAAAGATCAATCTCCAGAAATTTTCGAACGGTATTGCAGGGATCAATATACACGCGAGGATGTGAAAACCATTTTCAGGTGGTTTACGAGTCCCGGGTATGATATGATCAGAAGGATTTTCATGAAGAATTGGTGGAAATCACTTGATTCGCCTGAAAATCATAAGCCTGCTCTTGATTATGATCCGGATCAGATGCTGGATCGCATTCATCATCAGATCAATATTGAGCAATCCGGGATGGAGAAAGATAAAGCTTATGCCTTCAATGGCAAAAAGTTGTTTCAGCAATTCAGCAGAATAGCGGCAGTGCTCATTTTACCATTGATGGTTTTTACCATTTATGTTATGATTCATAATGGTATAGAAGCACAAAAGCAGGACATAGCTTATGCCGAAGTATATGCACCTCCCAACTCCAGGTTAAAAATTCAGCTCCCGGATGGCACCCGGGCCTGGCTCAACCACGGTAGTAACCTTAAATATCCCCAGCAGTTTAAAAAAAATATCAGGCAGGTGCATTTGACCGGAGAAGCTTATTTTCAGGTAAGCGAAGATAAAGCCCGTCCGTTTCAGGTTAGCGCTGAGGATATCAATGTAAAGGTTACCGGTACGGCATTCAATGTTTCGGCCTACCAGGATGATGAGCAGATCATTACAACGGTTGAAGAAGGTAAAGTAGATGTACAACGTATTTTTCAAAACGATCGGATGAAGCATATTACGGAGCTTACAGCCACCCTGCAATCTGTTTATTTTAAAAATTCAAAAAACTCCCGCGTCAGACAGGTAAATCCCAAAAAATACACCGGCTGGAAAGATGGTAAGCTCATTCTGATTGATGACTCGATGGATATGGTTGAGAAAAAGTTGGAACGCTGGTATAATGTGGTCATTGAGATTCAGGATCCGGCACTCTATAATTATACCTATACGGCTACTTTTACACACGAATCCATAGAACAGGTCTTGAAATACATGTCGATGGCTACGCCCATTGCTTATGAGATTAAGTTGGGAGCAAAACAGTCCGATAACAGTTTCACCCCAAAAAAGATCCTGATTGATAAAAAGTGAATAAAGAGATTATAAAGGGAATTGGTATGTTGATTTATCCTGTAAACCCTAAGCTGTATGCTTTATACAGACTGAATGTTAAACCCAAAAAAGAAAATGCCTATGGAAATGGTTGGTGAAAAACCCTGTAAAAAAGGGGAAAGTGTGCCCGCACTTTCCCCGACATTGCGTTAATTCAATGCGCTTTCAGAAATCAAACGATTAATTAACCCAAAATCATTGCAAAATTATGAAAAAAAATGAATTCATGTGTTGGCCATGGCTTAAATTGCTCTGGTCTCACAAACTTTTTAGGATTATGAGACTTTCCGTTTTACTTATGATCATTGGCACCCTTCATATGATGGCAGCACCCGGCTATTCCCAGCATGCCAGGCTGTCATTTCAGATGGAAGATGTTGCTGTCAAAGATGTCCTCGATGAGATCGAGTCGAACAGTGAGTTTTATTTTTTATACAGCAGCAAGCTTATAGATGTGGATCGCAAGGTGAGTATCAAAGCACGCAATGACAAAATAAACCAGATACTTGCGGCTCTTTTCCGTGGGGAAAATGTTAAGCATTACATCGTAGACCGGCAGATCATATTAAGTCCGGAACATATGATGAAAAAAGAGGCTGTATCCAAACTGCAACAGCAACTGCCGGTATCCGGCACGGTTACTGATGCAGAGACCGGAGAGCCCTTGCCGGGTGTAAATATTCTCATACAAGGTACCAATGAGGGAGCAACTACTGATATGGAGGGCAGCTACGAGATTGAAGCTTCTGCTGATGCCACGCTTTTGTTTTCTTTTGTTGGATATCAGAAGAAAACCATTGATATCAGGGGACGAGAACGGATCGATGTTGCTTTAAGAAAATCGATTACAGAATTGGAGGAGGTTGTGGCCATTGGCTACGGAACTGCCAAAAAAAGCGATCTCACCGGTTCTGTGGGCAGTGCCGATCCCGAAGAGGTGAACAATATGGTATTGACAAATCCTGCAGAGGGGATGAGGGGGAAAGTATCCGGGGTACTGATCCAGCAAAGTTCCTCCCAGCCAGGGGGTGGTCTAAGAATAAACATCAGGGGCGTCAGCTCCATTGCTGCGGGTAGTGCACCATTGTTTGTCGTGGATGGGGTGCCTTCTTCCTATGAAAGCATCAATCCCACCAACATTGAGAGCATAGAGGTGCTCAAAGATGCATCTGCAACTGCTGTTTATGGTTCCAGGGGTTCCGGAGGAGTTGTGCTGATCACCACCAAAGAAGGAAGAACCGGAGATACCGAAGTTTCCTTTGAGAGTTACCTGGGAACTTCCCAAATGAACTGGAAGTTTGATTTGATGAACATCCAGCAGTCTGTGGATTTGATCAATGCTGCTGCTGAAAGAGAGGGCATGGGTACCCTGTTCACCCCCGAAGATGTTGCCAATATGGAAAAAACCGATTGGGTGGACCTTGTGACCCAAAATGGTTTTATTCAGAACTACAACCTTTCTTTTGACGGAGGTACCGAAACCGTAAAGTACAGGATATCTGCCATGCATCAGGATCAACAGGGGGTTGTGCTCAATACCGGTTACCGCAAGACCAACCTCAGAGCCAATTTCAATTTTGATGTAAATGATAAATTTGATGTCTTTGCAGGTTTTAGCTTTAATCGCGAGAATGAGAACCGTGTTCCAGAGGGAGCGGGTAACAGGGTATTGATGCGACCTATGCTGACCTATCCCTGGGTTCCCGTAAGAACCGAAGACGGGGAGTACTTCAATACAGCCAATGCCATCCCGGGAATGACTTTCGGCGTAGGGGGTAACCGGTATGCTGAATTAAAGGAACGGGAAGATGCCAACATTGGTACAGGAATAAGCGCCAATCTTCAAGCTGAATATCAGATTATTCCTGCACTCTCCTATAAGCTGGTATTGAGCGGAAGCAATAATTTCAGAGATGATTCCTATTTTTTTGGTCTCGATATTCCTCCTTCTACGGATGCTCCGCCTGACGGTAGAATATCTTTAACCAGGGGTACCAGCGAAAGTTACAACAATCAAAATATCCTTACCTTTGATAAGGGCTTTGGTGATCACACCATCAATGCAACGGGACTCTTTGAATGGTTTTATAACAAATCAAACCTCCTGGAGAACACTGCTACAGGTTTTTTTACCGATGAACTGGGATACAACCTGATAGATGTTGCCGACAGTCCTGATCCTCCGCATCAATGGGGAAGCGAATCTTCCATTGCTTCATTCATGGGAAGGATCAACTACAATTACCTGGATAGATACCTGTTGACCTTCAGCTACCGCGCTGATGGATCTTCTAAATTTGGTGAAGACAACAAATGGGGATATTTTCCCTCAGCAGCCTTTGCCTGGAGACTGAGCAACGAGGAATTTATTCAGTCACTCGGGTTGTTTTCCAACCTAAAGCTTCGCTTAAGCTGGGGTCAGGTGGGTAATCAGAGTTTTGGCTCTTATAATTCACTGATCAAAATGAATGTCATTACTACTGCTATGGGCAACCAGCCTGTAAAAGGGGTTTTACCCCAGAACCTGCCCAATGAGGAGCTTAAATGGGAGGTTACCACTTCCAGCAACGTGGGTTTGGATTTTGGCTTTTTTGATAACCGCCTGTCTTTGAATGCCGATTATTACATCAAGAATACCAGTGATTTGTTATCCTGGGTACCTATTGCACAATCTACCGGTTACACCACGGTAATTAAAAACATTGGCGAGATCCAAAACCGGGGATTTGAACTGGGGATAGGGGCTACCATACTGGACGGGAACTTTTTCTGGAAAGTCAATGGCAACGTATCCCACAATGTGAATGAGGTTATATCGCTGGCAGGAGGTTCGCCTATTTATGGTAGTGCATTGTCAATGCCTTTGGGTCAAATGCATGTGGTCAAGGAAGGTTATCCTATACCCTCATTCTGGGCTTATGAAGAAGAACCTAAGTTGAATGAAAACGGACAAATAGTCATTAAGGACATCAAAGAAGATGGCGTCATCAATGAGGATGATAAAACCATACAGGGCAGTCCCCGTCCGGATTACTTTTATGGCTTGACCAATACGCTCTCTTATAAAGGCTTTGACCTGTCTGTCTTTATACAAGGTGTACAGGGAAATGAAATTATCAGCGGTCAGTTAGCGCAATTTTGCAGGGATTTCCCCCAGCATGGCCACCGTCCGGTAGATATGTATGAAAACCGCTGGACCCCTGAAAATCCCGATCCCAATGCAGAATGGCCCAGGATGGATGAATGGGAAGAATATTTGGTCGACTACGGAACCAACCGGTTTATTATGGATGGATCCTATGTGAGATTGAAAAATGTCAGGTTGGCTTATAACATTCCTGCAATGAATTTCACATGGCTCAAATCGGCACAAATATACCTTAGTGCTGATAATCTGGTTACCCTCACGAATTATAAATATTTTGATCCGGAGATAAGCACCTATGGCAGCTCAATACGTGAGGGGGTCGATTTGTTCACCTATCCCAACAGCAGGCGATATGTTGCAGGTTTAAAAGTGACCTTTTAACTAATCCTTTAAAAATAAGAAAAATGAGACATTTTATTAAGATATGGTTCATCGCTATCGCATTCATAGGGTCATCCTGTGAAGATTTTCTAGAAGAAAACCCAGAAACCCTCTTATCGGAATCTTCGTCTTTTAGCACGTTTGATGGAGCCAATAACGTTATGATCGGAGCTTACAATGGCCCTTCATGGTCTGGTTTAAAAGCTCAGAGCGGACATGCGGCAATCATTAGCCAGGTTGGCACATGGTCGGATATGATTCAAGGCAGGGGATCATGGGCTCCTAATTCTGACTGGGCAGGTCCTTTGAATAGCACCAATATAAGCCGTAGCAATGATGGCTGGACTGCTTGTTATAAATCCATTAACATATGCAACCGCCTGCTCGTAGAAGTACCCGAACTTACTGCAGATCAGCAGAGTAAAAATGAATTGATGGGCGAAGCACGCTTTTTGAGAGCGCTGTGTTACCATTATCTGGTTCGGTTGTATGGACCAGTCCCTGTTAGAACAGAACCCATATCCACACCCGGTGGCGCAGAAAAGGGTGTACCAAGAAGTTCTGTTGAGGAGGTCTATAACCAGGTTGTTGTACCCGATTTGGAATTTGCGGAAACCCATTGCGTAGAATCCTGGGATGGCCAAAATGTGGGAAGAGCAACCAGATGGGCAGCAAAGGGGCTTCTGGCAGAAGTGCATTTGACCCTTGAGAATTGGGGTAAAGCGCGCGATTTGGCGGAAGAGGTCATTACCAATGGCGGATTTTCCCTGGTTCAAGTGAATGCCGCCGCTGATTTTTCCCAGATATATAGCGCTGAAATCTTAGAGCATTCGGAAGAGATCTTTGCCTTCAAATATTCCCATAGCGTTGATGATATTGGCAACTGGATGATGAATTTGTACAACGGTGAGAATGGAGGTTTATATACCCCTTCCTCAGCTGGCTGGAGAGGTTTAATGGTTAACATTACCAGTCCGTTGGTTACCAGCTGGAGCGATCAGGATCTTAGAAAGGTGTTTTCCGTTACCGATACCATGATCATTGACGGAGATACATTGGATGTGACACATGAGAGCCGGGGTGTGAAATTTCCCTGCATAACAAAATTCAGGGATAATGAAGCAGTAGACTGGAATGGGGGAGGAAACGATGTGCAGGTGCTGAGATTGCCTGATATGCTGCTTATTTATGCCGAAGCTGCGGCTATGGCCAATGGAGGAGCACCTACTGCCCTGGCTGTGGAAAGATTGAATATGGTTAAAAGACGAGCCTACGGTTATGACCCGGCTTCTGTTTCTCCGGTGGATTACCCCGGAGTGGGATCTTATAATGGCACTTTCCGGGATTCAGTGTTAAAAGAACGGGCCTATGAATTTTTTGCGGAATCAAAAAGATGGTATGATCTAAAGCGCACCGATCAGGTGGAAGAATGGATTGAAAAATCCTTTCCCATGGAATTCAATGATGTGCGCCTATTATCGCCCATACCACCGGAGGAAATTCAGAATAACCCGGCGCTGACGCAGGACGATCAAAATCCTGGTTATTAGACTGATAAAACCAGTATGGTTGAATGAAGCGGCTGTCCAAGAAGTCAATGTAACTCATGAATACGCTTATGTGCCTGAAGGGTTAGGGGTATCTTATAGAAAACAAAGGCTCATAAAGCTTACAACAATGCATGGGTAATGCATATGCTTTCAAGGCTTTTGGACAGCCGCTTTTTTTGAAATCTCTGAATGATGCAATCATATTATTATTGAAATACAAACCTTTACCGTTCTAATGAAATACGCAATTTTAACATGCATGGCACTTTTGCTGATTTCTTCCTGCTATAGCCAGGAAAAAAAGGATTATGCCTTAAGAGACAAATATTTCAGGCTTATTGAAGGTTCGAAATATTCCGGCCGGATGCGGGTGGAGTTGTTCTCTGATGTTGATTCTACCTGGGATAAGTGGGATCACCGGGGATACCGGTTTGGCTTTGACCCGGCTCAAACTCCCATGTATACTACTGTTAACGGAATATTAAGCACCCCTTATATGATACAGGTTCGGGGCAATAAAAAGGAGAGAAATAAAAAAAGATGGGGTTATCACGTGTTTGAAGGCTATGCCCGGGATGACAAGTCCAGAATAACCATGCTGATCAATAAACATGTGGAGCTTGAAAAGCCTGTAGCGGAAATGTATTATTATGGTACGGTGTACAACCACTCCGAACCGGCTTACAACTGGTTTCGCATCGGATCGGATGTCCGGCAGCATTCTTTTATGTTCAGCAGGGATAAAGCGGTGTTTTACGGTTCCCTCAGGCTTTCCAATGCGCTTACGTTGGGTAACATAGGGAAAGATAATCTGCGAACAGAAAAACCGGCCGGCGACGACGAACATCTGTTTAAAGAAAGTGCGGAATATGTAAATTATCGGGAGCTTAATAAAAGCGGGGATGGCACGATCTTCTATGATAAAGATAACCACATTGTTGTGATCAAAGTGGATGGCCAGTGGAGGAAACTGAAAACCGGACCTTTGCCCGACAGTATTGAATACGATTTCGAATAAGTCAGCCCATTATTAGCAAAGACTGGTTGTTCAAGTTAATTTCGTTATATTTATAAACCATAGAGTTTTACTAAGATGAGAATAAAACTAATAGTTCTGTTTATTGTATGACCTGCGGAATGATCCTTATGAACTCAACAACCTGGCAGAGAATCCCAGGTACCGGGATATATTAAAAAATCTAAGAGAAGAATGCCTGTGCTGGATGGATACAACCAATGATCTGGGATTTATGGATGAAATATATATGATTCACCTGATGTGGCCTGATCTGCAAAAACCGGAAACGCAAAAGCCTGTTTTTAAGCAGGATAATGGAGCCTTAACCATTACCTGCCCTACATTGGGCGCTTCCATTGTTTACAAAAAAAGTAAAGACCAGCGATGGCTCTTGTATCATCGCCCGCTGGAAATTGAAGAAAATCAGACGATAGAAGCCACAGCCATCCGCTATGGTTATAAGCAAAGCCCCGTAGTCAACTATCAAGGAAATTAAAATCAATAATTATTTATCAATTTAAAAACTAGCACATTATGAGGTATTCAGTTTTGATTTTATGTTGTTCATTGTTAGGGGTTACTTCCCTGAATGGACAAACGGTATCGGAAAAGTATCGCAAAAACTGGTCTGATCCTGAGATTCAGGAGAGAATAGAAAAAGGCATCGAAAGAAACCGGAAGGACTGGGCAGAGCTTCAATTTCTCAATGAGGAGGGTGAAGCAGTGGAGTGGAGCGGAGATATCCACATTCGACAAAACACACATGATTTTCTTTTTGGCGCCAATATATTTATGTTAAATGGATATGACGAGGAATGGGAAAATGAGAAATATGAATCAATTTTTCAGGATCTGCTGAATTTTGCCACCGTTCCTTTCTATTGGAAAACCCTGGAGCCTGAAAGGGGCAATGTTCGGTTTTCAGCAGAAAGCGAGCACATCTACCGCCGGCCTGCTCCGGATATCATTGTTGATTTTTGTAACAAACACAACATCACCATGAAGGGACATCCGCTGTTCTGGGACATCCCCACATGGGCCATCCCTACCTGGTGGCCATCAGAGGAAGATTCGATGCGTTATTTGATCAGACGGCATGTACAGGAAATTGCAGAAAGATACCGCAACGATATCCTGCACTGGGATGTGGTCAATGAAGCGAATTCCAGAAATATGGAGGTTCCCGCTCCTCATGATTATCCCACCCTGGTGTTCAAAATAGCAGAAAGGCATTTTGGGTTGGACAATTGGTTTCATTATAATTTTACAACAGCCATCTGGAAGATGTGGGATAAATATAAAGCGGAATACGGACTGGAGTATGTGCTTACCGAGAATCTGATGCTAAAAGGCTGTAAAGTGGATGCCATCGGGTTGCAATGCCATCTGTGGGGCTACGAGCAGTGGGATAAGGTGTTGAACGGCGAGGCCATGGCTCCGGAACATGTTTTAAAAATACTGGATCTTTTCGGGCAGTTTGATCTCCCCTTGTTTATCACTGAAATAACTTTTCCCACCCTGCCGGAAGGTGAAGACGGTGAAAAGAACCAGGCCATTGTTACAAGGAATTTTTACCGCCTGTGGTTCAGCCATCCCAATTTTGCCGGTATCACCTGGTGGAATGTTTCCGATGGAACGGCTGCCGGTGGCGAAGATCAATGGAAGGGTGGATTCCTTAGAAAAAATATGAGCCCCAAACCCTCCTACGAAGTATTGGATGAACTGATCAACCATGAATGGAAAACACAAATCTTAGATCAGGTGGACAATCATTCAAGTTACCAGTTCAAGGGATTTCACGGAGAGTATGAAATTGTGCTTAGCAAGAACGGAAATGAAGTGTTGACAAAAACTGTCCATCTGCAGGACGGCAGGGACAATGAATTTGATATGATCATCTCACATTGATAGTAACTATAAAGTACAATGAAGATAACCGATTTAAGAGCAAGAACAGTTGCCATCCCCACCACTGCCATGCTCAGACATAATATGGGGGTTCATCCGGGCTATTTGATGCGCACCATAATCGAGATTTTCACCGATGAAGGCATTGTGGGACTGGGTGAGGTTGGTGGTGGCGATCAGGTAGGGGCATTTGAAAAGATCAAATCCCGTATCATCGGCCTGGATCCTTTTGATTTGGAGCTGATCAAATTAAAAGTGTTGCGGAGCATCTACTATTTGTCGAATGAGCGGATTTATGGGGCTATTGAGATTGCCTGCCTGGACATCATGGGGAAAGCATGCCATGTTCCCATGCACCAGTTGCTGGGAGGAAAGATCAGGGATTCCATACCCATGATCGCCTACCTTTTTTGGCGTTATGACCGCCCGGATGGAAGAGATGATACCCGGGCCGAAGATCTTGCTGAATACTGTGTAGAGCTGAAAGAAAGCCTGGGTGTTGACGCCATGAAGCTTAAAGCCGGGGTTATGGATCCTATGGAGGAAGTAAAAGTATTGCAGTTGTGCCGTGAAAAACTGGGGGATGATTTTGGTTTGCGGATCGACCCCAACGGCGTGTGGTCTGTGGCTACTGCCGTCAGGGCCGGAATCAGGCTGGAAGATATTGAGCTCCAGTATTATGAAGATCCTTCCTGGGGACTGGAAGGCATGAAGGCGGTGCGGGAAAAAGTACGGGTGCCCCTGGCCACCAACATGTATCCCAATAAATTTGATGAATTGGGTCCCGCCATACACATGCATACCATTGATATCATCCTGACCGATTTGCACTATTGGG
>CAYYLT010000001.1:0-45947 GCA_964472385.1 uncultured Bacteroidales bacterium | reverse complement strand
CTGAATAATTAATGTTTGTCCATTAAGCCGGATACAAGTTAGCGTCTACGAGTATACTGTTATATTTGTCCTAAAGTTTATAAATGCCTAAAATAATTGATTATACCTGATAGGTTTTCAAATTTCCTGAAAAAATATTAATTTAGTACACTAAAATTCTAAAAAACATATTAGAAAATGATTGATTTTGTGATAATTGGAATAACCGGCCCATGGGAAATTATTCTCATCGTGCTGGCATTGCTGCTGCTTTTTGGTGGAAGGAAGATTCCGGAAATTATGAAAGGTTTTGGAAAAGGTATCAAGGAGTTTAAGGATGCAACGTCCAGCAAAGGGAAAGGTGAAGAAGAAAATAAGAAGCTTGAGGAGAATAAAGAAAAAGACGAATAAAGACACTTTTCAGAGAAAGGGTTGGTTCGAATATTTTTTCATTCCATCATATTTTAACTTTCCAAAATGAGCCCTGATCTTCTTTTATCAGTGATCTCCTATGCATTTCCAATAATGACTGGACTGTTTTAGTGTGTGAATATTTTTTTCTCCGGCTACAGGCTCATTGGTGTTCGATTGCTTTATGGCCCGGCTACCTTTGAAGATCATAAATATAGCCTGTCTTATTCATGCGTCAAGTTCTGGGTAGATGCAAGGCGTCGAAAGCAAACGATGTAATCGCCTACTTCGGGACTACTGAAAAACACAAAAAATGCCTATAATAAAAATTATTTTAAAAAAACAAGTAAAGTGCTTATATCCTTATATTTACAAAGGTTTATTCATTTTTTGTGAATAATACAGGCTAGATCTTGTTGTCGTTTGCTTTTTGAGATTTTTAGAATATTTTTGTATACATGTGGGCAAATTCAGCAAACAGCGAACGAATTCACCCATGGTAAAATGGGTTATTAACATCAATCTGTCATGCGCAAAAGAAGATTACTGATCCCATTATTATTAATCACCCTACAGATTAATCCAGTCACAATAGTGGGTTCCCGCTCCGATTCCATCCCTGTTTTTCCCGATCTGGTTTACGAATACAGAATTACAGCATTAAACCACCTTACACCCATTGAGCTGGAGTATAATGATCATGTGAGGCGTTTTATTGATGTATATACTGTAGAACAAAGAGAGCACATGGCTGATATTGCAGGCAGATCAAAAAGATACTTCCCGATCATCGAAGAAGAACTGGATAAATACAATCTGCCCCTTGAACTAAAATATCTGGCTATCGTGGAATCTGCTCTGGATCCTTTTGCCGTTTCAAAATCAGGTGCTATGGGCTTGTGGCAGTTTAAACTTAATACCAGCCGGATGTTTGACCTAACCGTTAACTCCTATATAGATGAAAGAAGGGATCCTTATCTTTCTACAGAAGCTGCCTGTAAATATCTCAAATATCTCTATCGCTTATACAACGACTGGCAGCTTGCACTTGCAGCATATAATGGGGGACCCGGTGTCATCAGAAAAGCCATAGCCAGATCCGGGGGAAAAAAATCTTTTTGGGAGCTCTATCCATATCTCCCAGCTCAAACCAAGAGCTACGTCCCTGCATTTATTGCTGTGAATTATGCCATGAATCACCTCGATAAACATCATATCATAGCGAAACCAAATCCTTATCCCTACGCAGAAACCGATACATTGCACATGCATTATGCCCTTTCCTTTGAAAATATCACTGAGCATACTGGAGTCCCCGCAGACACCCTTAAAATCCTGAATCCTATATATCGCAAAGATTATATCCCCAATATGACCAAAAAAACGTCGCTGGTACTCCCCAAAAAAAAAGTTGCATCCTTCCTCCAAAATGAGCACAAGCTATACAGCGCAAAACAAATACCCGGCACGCAAAATATACATATCGGTTCTTCCGCTGAGCGGAGGATCAAGAAAAAAATGCTTACCCATGTCGTAGAAAAGGGGGAGTATTTTCATAAAATCGCTATGAAATACCATTGTACCATTGAAGAGATCAGGAAATGGAACGATTTAGCCAATGATAAGCTGCATGCAGGCCAGAAATTGAATATATGGGTGGATCCCAGTTATATTGAAAAACTAAATCAAGAGAAGATCGCCGATAAAAACAGATATCAGGTCGATACCAATAAACGCGTAGTTTTTTATACGATTCAGAAAGGTGATACCATCTGGAGCATTGCCGACAAATTCAATTGTGAATCAATCGCTCAACTGCTTGAAGCCAATGAAATTCAAGATGAAACCGACATTAAACCCGGAAAAAAGATTAAGATATATCTCAATCATTAACCTTTTTATATGAATAATCCAGTCTTTCTCCTTTCATATGTTGCTCTGGGGTTTCTGCTCATCACAGCTTGCAAGCCCGATCAGAGCAAGCAACAGCAGCAAGGTGTAATGCCCAGTGTGACCGGCAAGTCCGGTGAACTGATCGTTGTGATGGACACCAGCAAATTTAACAGCAATGTAGGCTTACCCATCAGAAAGAAGCTAAGTGGTGTATTCAAAGGCCTTCCTCAGCCGGAACCCATTTTTAACCTGATCAATGTTCCCCATAAAGCATTTAACAGGGGATTTCAAACCCATAGAAATATATTGCGGATTAATGTAGGTACAAAGTACACAGAATCGCGGTTCTTGATCAGAAAAAATGTATTCTCCAAACCACAAATCTTAATTGAAGCTCAGGCACCCAACGATGCTGCCCTGACAAATCTCTTCCAAAACAGGGGTGACGATGTAGCCCAAAGATTCATAGAATCAGAATGGAATCGTTACATCAAGCTCTATAAAGGAATGCAGAATCGTGGAGCCAAACAGCATTTGAGGGAAAAATTCGGTATTTCACTCATCGTACCAAAAGGATATAAGGTGGATAAGGATACCACAAACTTTACCTGGCTTTCCAGGGAGGCACCAAGATACTCCCAGGGAATCCTGATCTATAAATATCCTTATTCCGGTGAACGTACCTTTACGCTCGGATATCAAATTCAAATGCGCAACCGCTTCACAAAAAGATTTGTTCCCGGCTCTTTTCCAAATTCATTTATGATCACAGAATCAATGGTTAAACCTTTTTTTACGACAAAAACCCTAAACAACCATACCGTATATGTGATGAGGGGATTATGGAAGGTTAAAAATGATTTTATGGGAGGCCCGTTCATTTGTTATTCTATCTTTGATGAAAATACCGGAAATGTTATCAATGTAGACGGTTTTGTATATGCTCCGAGATTTGAGAAAAGAGACTATGTAAGACAAATAGAGGCCATTTTACAAACCCTGAAGCTTGCCAGATAACCCTTACCTATCCATTTTCACAGGCAATCAGATAAGATCAAAAGAAAAGTCGGGCATTTGATATTTGATGGACAAACACTAACTGCACGAGCCAATATTTACATGAGAACAATATATGCAATATTTGGTAAGAATATTGATTGCATTTCCTCATGTTTTCCTGCCCGGATTTATTAATTTTATGCGTTTAAATCTTCTTCAAAGAAAACACAATGGATCTTACAACGCACAAAGTAAAGGAAAGATCACTGGAAATTCCTGTGGTATATATCGCAGAAAAAGAGGCTGATTTTTCAGATTATTCTTTTACCACCACAGAACTGGAATATATTAACAATCAAAAGCAGGCGGGTAAAAATGCCATTGACATCAATTCGTATTTCAAGTGGTCGTATATACGCATCATTCAGGTAGAAGATCCTGAATACGCAGTCATGGAGAAGATGCGAAAGCAGGCTTCCGAACTCTATGACACCCTGAAACACAACGGGCACGAAACAATACTGCTGGTGGATGTTTCAAATCGTGGAAAGCTGGTCGAAGCCTTTCTGGAAGGACTGATGCTCAACCATTACCAGTTCTTAAAATACAAACACCCGGATCCTGACCAAAAAAATACACTGCGACATATTCAGGTCCTGAGCCATGGTATATCGGAGGATGACCTGAGGATGCTTGAAGTGCTTTGTACTGCCGTTTATTATACCAGAGATCTCGTTAATGAACCTTATTCTCATCAGAGTGCCTTACAACTGGGGAAACAATTTCAGAAGCTGGCTGCCAAATCGGGTTTCTCTATCGAGGTATTCAATAAGAAAAAAATTGAAAGTTTAAAATTAAACGGATTATTGGCAGTAAACAGGGGTAGTGTTGATCCTCCGTCATTTTCAGTAATGGAATGGAAGCCAGATCAACCAAGAAACACAAAACCCGTTATTCTAATAGGAAAAGGTATTGTTTATGATACAGGGGGTATTAGTCTAAAGCCAACCTCCCATATGCTTGACATGAAATCGGATATGGCTGGCGGGGCTACAGTGGCAGGTATTATGTATGCCATGGCGAAATTGCAATTACCGGTGCACTTGATCGCTATGGTGCCGGCTACGGACAACCGCCCTGATGGTAATGCATATGCTCCGGGTGATGTCATTCATATGCACAATAATAAAACCGTAGAGGTAATCAATACCGATGCAGAAGGCAGAATGGTTCTTGCCGATGCACTGAGCTTTGCCACACAATATGACCCGGAATTGGTGCTCGACTTCGCCACATTAACGGGTTCCGCTGCCATGACCCTCGGTACCCAGGGTATTATCGCAATGGGCCATGCCGATCAATCCATATTTGACCGATTGACGAAAAGCGGTGAGAATACCTATGAACGTGTTGTCCAACTACCTCTATGGGAAGAGTATAACGAACAGATCACATCCGACGTTGCAGATATAAAAAATGTAGGTGGGCGAGAAGCGGGTGCAATTGTTGCCGGAAAATTCCTGGAACATTTCGTATCCTACCCATGGGTCCATTTTGACATTGCACCAATGGCCTACCTTGAAAAAAAAGAAGCATACAGACATAAAGGTGGTACAGGTGTCGGTGTTAGGCTGATGTTTGACTTTCTCAGGCAATATCCATTCAAATGATGGTTGCCAATTTTGAATTAGGTAAAGGGAAATGTATATGGATAATCAAGAAAAAATTAAAGTGGGAATCACCCACGGCGATATCAATGGCATAAGCTACGAAATCATCATTAAAACCCTGATAGATCCTCGTATAAATGAATTATGCGTGCCCATTGTCTATGGCTCTGCCAAAGTTGCTGCATATCATAAAAAAGCCCTGGGTATCCAGAATTTCAATCTCAACATTGCGAGGGATGCCGAAAAAATTAATATGACAAAGTCTAATGTCATTAATTGCCTGGACGATAGCATCAGGGTAGAACTCGGTAAATGTACCCGCGATGCAGGTAAAGCTTCCCTTCAAGCATTAGAAAAGGCTACAGAGGATCTCAAAAAAGGTATGATCGATGTACTGGTTACTGCCCCCATCAATAAAGAAAATATCCAATCTGAAAATTTTACTTTCCCTGGCCATACGGAATTTCTTATGGAACATTTCGATGGAAAAGATGCATTGATGCTGATGGTCAGTGATATCATGAAAGTCGGACTGGTTACGGCTCATGTACCCTTGAAGCAGGTTCCCGAAATATTGACGCAGGATCTGATCCTGAGAAAACTCAATGTAATGAATCACGCCCTGCTGAAAGATTTTAAGATCAGAAAACCCAAGATAGCGGTATTTGGACTTAATCCCCATTCCAGTGATGGTGGCATACTGGGAAATGAAGAAAACGATATTATCATTCCTGCCATTCAACGTGCTAAAGAACAAGACATAATGGCATTCGGACCTTATGCTGCAGATGGTTTTTTTGGTACCAGAAACATGAAGAAATTCGATGCAATCCTGGCCATGTACCACGATCAGGGCCTGACTCCCTTTAAAGCACTCTCTTTTGATGAAGGGATCAATTTTACGGCCGGATTAAATGTTATCAGGACTTCCCCCGATCATGGTACAGCCTATGAACTAGCAGGGAAAAATGAGGCTTCCCCGGATTCATTCCGAAATGCCTTGTTTTATGCACTGGATATATACAAAAACCGAAAAGAATATAAAGACCTGACGTCAAACAAACTGGAATCATACGATAAAACGGATATTTAGCGTTTGCTGAAAAAGTCTTTAGTGCATCAGCTACGAGGCGGCAAAGCGAAGCTGTATATGAATACTGCGAGCTGAAGCCAACGAAGTAGATGATGTGCTAAAGGCTAACAAAAAATATTCACTTGAAAAATGCAAGGTTTTTTAGGTATATTTACTAAAATCCTTGCATTTCAGAAACAATATAAATGTATATCCTGTTGATTTTAAAGCTTTTTTGTGTTTTTCAGCAAACCCTATTGAACAGGTCACGCTCCATCATAATGCTTCTGATCTTTGAGAAAACGTATATTTCTCATCAACCCTTCATATTTGGCTCTTTTAACTGCTGAATGCTGAAACATGCTTTGGTATTGCTCTCGAGTAAGATGCGCCCAATCTGTCCTGCTGAAAGAAAGCAGCTCCGAGGGAGGAAGAAATACCTCATGGGATGTGGGTTGGGCCTTAGCATTCCAGGGACAAACATCCTGGCAAATATCACATCCGAAAATCCAGTTATCGTATTGACCTTTGAAAGTGGCCGGAATTTTGTCTTTATTTTCTATTGTCAGGTAGGATATGCAACGGGAAGCATCGATTTGATATGGCCCGGTAAGGGCTCCCGTCGGACAGGCATCGATACATTTTCTGCAGTTCCCGCAATAGTCCTTTGCCGGCTCATCATATGCCAGTTCTTGATCAATAATAAGCTCCCCGATAAAAAAAAATGAGCCATATCTACTGGAAACCAGATTGGTATTCTTCCCAATCCAACCCAATCCTGCTCTTTGTGCCCATACCTTATCCATTACCGGAGCAGTATCAACAAAAACCCTTCCGTTGACATCAGTGAAATCATTTCGAATATCACTCATTAACGCTTTTAGCATAGATTTCATAACCATGTGATAATCCCTGCCATAAGCATACTTGGAGATATTATAGCTGTCAAGTCGCTGTAATTGCCGCGGGTAGTAATTCAAAAGGACTGATATGACTGATCTGGCCTGTGGTACAAGCTGTGCAGGATCCGTTCTTTTTTCAACATAATGCTCCATGTATTGCATCCTTCCATGCCTGTATTCTGATAGCCATTGCCTGAGCTGATCGGCTTCTCGCTCAAGAAATGACGCTTTCGCAATACCACAATCCAAAAATCCAAGGCGGTATGCCCTGGATTTTATAAGTTTACTGTATCGTGTTTTAGCATCCATCTTAAAGCAAGCCCAATTCTAATTTTGCTTCATCCGACATCATATCTTTATCCCAGGGTGGATCAAATACCAAATGGACCTGTGCAGATTTCACACCTTCAATATTCCTGATCTGCTGTTCAACTTCCTGAATTAAACTATCCGCTATCGGACAGTTCGGAGCGGTCAGTGTCATGGTGATCTCCACTGCGTTTTCATCATCTACCTGAATATCATATATTAAACCCAAATCATATATATTCACCGGTATTTCAGGATCGTATATGCCTTTTAACACCTGAACGATTGCTGATTCCAACGAAAGATATTCCTGCTGATCATGCATAGCGCTAACTTTATTGGTTTATCCCATTATATCCATTCATCCTTAAATAAGATCATTGATCCTGCTTTAATTCATAAGCCATAGCATAGGCCTTAATTTTATTAATCATGGCCAACAAACCGTTCGATCGCGTTGGAGAAAGATTTTCTTTCAACCCAATCTTATCAATAAAATACAATTCTGCATCTTTGATCTTCCCTGGTGTACTACCGGATAACACTCCGATAAGCAATGCAACCAACCCTTTGGTAATAACTGCATCAGTATCGGCAGAAAAATATAATGTATTGCCTTCCATCTTTGCACTGAGCCATACCTTTGACTGGCATCCATCAATCAGGTTAGCTTCTGTTTTTTCGTTCGGATCCATCTCCGGTAAATCTTTACTCAGTTCAATCAAATAATTGTATTTATCCATCCAGTCATCAAATAAAGCAAACTCCTCAATTATTTCCTGTTGTTTCTCATTGATCGTCATAAAACCATATTTTTAACCCAACATTTCTTTTACTTTCAATAACGCATGGTATAGTTGGTCTATTTCATCGCTTTTATTATACAGGGCGAAAGAGGTTCGTACCGTTCCGCTGATATTGAAATATCTCATCAGCGGTTCATTGCAATGATGCCCTGTACGTACGGCAATACCCATTTTATCGAGAACCATTCCGGTATCAAAGTGATGGATGTTACTCATAAGAAAGGATATAACACTGATTTTATGTTCAGCAGTTCCGAATATCCTTAGTTCGGGTATATCCTTAAGTTTTGAAGTAGCATAATTAAGGAGATGCTGCTCATGGGCACTTATTTCATCCAATCCGATCTTTTGCAGGTATTTAAGCGCTTCTGCCAAACCAATTGCACCGACATAATTGGGGGTCCCGGCTTCAAATTTAAATGGTAGCTTGTTATAAGTAGTTTTTTCAAACGTTACATTTTTGATCATCTCGCCTCCTGTCTGGTAAGGCGGCAATTCTTCCAGCCACTTTTCTTTTCCGTAAAGTATACCTATTCCATTAGGCCCATATACTTTATGTCCGGAGAACACAAAAAAATCGCAATCCAATGCCTGCACATCTATCTTTTGGTGCTGAATACTTTGGGCACCATCCACCAAAACCGGTATATTATGCTGATGTGCCATATCAATGATCCGCCGGATATCAGTTATGGTACCCAGTGAATTGGATATATGATTGATCGCCAAAATTTTAGTATTTCCCGTGATCATCTTTGGAAATTCTTCCATCAGCAGTTCACCCTTTTCATTAATGGGTATCACACGGAGCCGGGCATTTTTTCTTTCGCACAAAACCTGCCAGGGCACAATATTGGCATGATGTTCGAGCGCTCCGATGATCACTTCGTCGCCTTCTTCTATATAGCGTTCTCCGAAAGCATAAGCTATTGCATTGATTGAATGGGTGGCTCCATTGGTAAAGATGACTTCATGAGCGTTTTTAGCATGGATAAAAGACCTGACCTGCTCACGGGCATTTTCAAATTCCTCTGTCAACTGCGTACTCAGAAAATGCACACCCCGGTGTATATTGCTGTTCTTTAAGGCATATATCTCATTTAGCTTGTCAAGCACCACCCGCGGCTTTTGGGTAGTAGCTGCATTATCAAAATAAACCAGCGGTTTCTGATGTATATGCTGATGCAGAATGGGAAAGTCTTTCCGAATAAAATCTACATCATAAGTATTCACTTGATTCATATTCCAATAAAATTATTTTGGGGATAATCCTACCCCATTGCAAAATATGCATAAGCATGCATACATCTGAAGCTTCATCCGTAGCACCCGGAAGAAGGATCATGTCGATCAGTTTGCTCCCGCTTCGCCACAATGCATCTCGCAATAATTGCAACGGGAAAGTTCGCCCCTGAGCCGTTTTTCGACAAGTTCATGAATTCTTTCCTGCAATGGCTTGATGCGGATCTGGCCTATTACTTCATGTGCAAAGGCATACATAAGCAATAATTGCGCTTCTTTATAAGGTATACCCCTGCTGCGGAGATAGAACATGGCATCTTTGTCAAGCTGACCTGAAGTCCCTCCATGACTGCATTTTACATCATCAGCATAGATTTCCAACTGGGGTTTGGAATACATTTTGGCATCATCCGTAAGCAATATATTGTTGTTTGCCTGATAAGCAACCGTTTTTTGTGCATCCCTTCTTACCAAAATCCTGCCATTGAAGGCCGCCGTTGAATATTCATCCAAAACACCTTTAAATAACTGATTGCTACTACAATGGGGATAGGCATGATCCATATGAACGTAACTGTCGATATGCTGACCCTGATCACTCAAATAAAGTCCAAAATTCTGATTATTACAATTTTCACCATTTAGTTTATTAAAGTAATTGTTTCTGACCAACCCCCCGTGTAAAGTAATCGTATCTTGCAAGGCTTCGCTGTCCCTCTCCTGGTTCAGGTAAACACTTGAAATTTGAGTGGAACCATTATGCTCATTTTGTACCCGAACCGAATGAAGATTGGCATTTTTACCCACATACACCTCGGAAACCGAATTGGTAAGGAAGCTTTTACCGGATAGTGTATGGTCGCAAATAATCACCCCGGCCTCACTCGAATCTTCAATAACAAATAGATTTCGGTGCTGCACCATCCCATCTTCTTCATCCATTAATAAGTTAATGATCTGTACGGGCTTATCCATGATTTGTCCTTTGGGCACATAGAGAAATACGCCATCCTGGACAAAAGCGGTATTCAGGGCAGTAAGACCCTCATGCTGAGAATCAGCATATTGGTTGTAATGTTTCCGCACCCATTCCGGATATTTTTGGGCTGCTTCCCTTAAACTTGAAATGATTACCCCATTGGGTAAAGCCTTTTGGGGTGTTTTTGTTTCATAAAACCAACCATTTAACAGTAATACCACATGTGTGTCAAGCTCAGGAACATCACACCTGAAAATATCGTCCGGATTAAAATCAATGGGCTTGGGCTGTATATATGTCCGGTATTCCCTCTTAAAAGCAGGATTCAAATCTATATATTTGTATGCTTCAACATTTTTATGGGGTATACCCAATGCTTGAAAATTTTGAATGGCCGCTTCCCTCTCATTATTGATATAATCAGGTAACCCGTTATTCAAATACTCCAGGTTTTTATAAAAATAATCAGAAAATCGGTCTTTTATATCAATGGTTTTGGTTTCGGTACGCATAATTCGTAATTTTATCATCCATCGTTTTATTGTGTCGAAAATGCTTTGCTCAGCCACTCATATCCTTTATCCTCGAGTTCAAGGGCAAGATTTTTATCTCCTGATCTGATAATTTGCCCGTCATACAATACGTGGACCTTATCGGGGATGATATAATTCAGAAGCCTTTGATAATGGGTGATTACGATGGTAGCATTTTCACTGGTTCTAAGGGTATTTACGCCATGTGCTACAATCTTCAAGGCATCAATATCCAATCCGGAATCTGTTTCATCCAGGATGGATAGTGTTGGATTCAACATAGCCATTTGGAAGATCTCGTTACGCTTCTTCTCCCCACCTGAAAAACCTTCATTTACAGAACGATTGGTGAGATTGGAGTTGATTTGTACCAAATCTTTTTTCTCCCTGACCATTTTTAAGAAATCCGAAGGTTTAATGGGCTCCTGACCCTGATATTTCCGTTGTTCATTGACAGCGGTTTTTAAAAAGTTCATCATACTGACTCCCGGAATTTCCACCGGATACTGAAAACCCAGAAACACTCCTTCTCTGGCACGTTCTTCAGTCGCCATATCCAGTAAATCCTTACCTTGAAAGAGAATTTCTCCTTGTGTAACATCAAAAAGGTCACGTCCGGCCAGCACCGAAGCCAAGGTGCTTTTACCTGATCCATTGGGTCCCATGATGGCATGGATCTCACCTTTTTGAACCTCCAAATCTATCCCTTTTAATATCCCGGTATCTTCTATAGATACATGTAAATTTTTTATTTTTAGCATATCCATTAATTTAAATTTCGTAAAACCATGGCTTTGGGAAAAGTTTATCCCACACTTCCTTCAAGACTGATTTGTAAAAGTGTTTGTGCTTCAACAGCAAATTCCATGGGTAGTTTATTGATCACCTCTTTAGCATAGCCGTTTACAATCAACCCTATAGCATCCTCTTCATTGATTCCACGCTGGTTGCAATAAAATATTTGATCTTCACCAATCTTTGATGTGGTAGCTTCATGCTCTACAATCGAACTTTTGTTTGCGGTTTCAATATAAGGGAAGGTATGGGCACCACATGTATCGCTCATAAGCATGGAGTCGCACTGAGAAAAGTTTCTTGCATTATCCGCATTCTTGGTGATCTTTACCAGTCCGCGATAACTGTTACTGCTGTATCCTGCCGAAATTCCCTTGGATATAATGGTACTTCTGGTATTTTTTCCAATGTGCGTCATTTTTGAGCCGGTATCTGCTTGCTGGTGGTTATTGGTTATCGCAACCGAATAAAATTCTCCCACCGAATTGTCGCCCAGTAAGATAACACTGGGATATTTCCAGGTTATGGCCGAACCCGTCTCAACTTGTGTCCAGGAAATTTTGGAGTTTCTTCCTTTTGCCATGCCCCGTTTGGTAACAAAATTGTATATTCCGCCTTTACCTTCTTTATCACCGGGGTACCAATTTTGTATGGTCGAATATTTAACATGGGCATTGTCTTTTGCAATAATCTCTACAATAGCCGCATGCAATTGATTAGTATCCCTGATGGGTGCTGTACAACCTTCCAGATAACTAACATAACTGTCATCCTCTGCAATGATCAAAGTTCGCTCAAACTGTCCCGTATTTGCTGCATTGATACGAAAGTAGGTAGACAACTCCATGGGAGTTTTTACCCCTTTAGGTATATAACAAAAAGATCCGTCGCTGAATACTGAGGAATTGAGCGCAGCAAAATAATTATCGGTATAGGGTACTACTGTTCCCAGATATTCTTTGATCAGATCGGGATGATGCTGTACTGCTTCACTGAATGAACAAAAGATAATACCCTGTTCTGCAAGTTGCTCTTTAAATGTCGTTTTAACTGAACTGCTGTCCATTACAGCATCCACAGCTACCCCGGATAAACGCTTCTGCTCGTCGATCGGAATGCCTAATCGGTCAAATGTTTTTTTCAATTCCGGATCAACGTCTTCCATACTGTCAAGTCCGGCTTTCCTTTTTGGGGCAGAATAGTAAATAATATCCTGATAATCAATTTCAGGTACGCCCAGATGGGCCCACCGCGGGACCTTCATATTCTTCCAATACCGATATGCCTTTAGCCTGAAATCCAACATAAATTGCGGTTCACCCTTTTTCTCAGATATCATCCGTATGATATCCTCATTCAAGCCTTTGGGGAGGGTATCACTCTCAATATCTGTTACCCATCCATATTTATATTCATTCTTGGTATATTGTTCGAGTATTTTATCCTGATCTTTTTCCATAAAGCAATTTATTTAGCATGCAAACAACCGTTCAGGAAATAACGAATATTATATAGATTAATTCTAAATTGCTGCAAATATATAACAATTCCGGCTAAAATTTCCCTGTTTTGATAACAAGAAAGGTGACCACATTGTTTATAGAACGTTCATAAAAATACGACGCTATGCCACCATCCAACAATAAAAATAATACGATTGGAGATATTGGAGAATTTGGTCTTATAAGCCATTTAACCAAAAACATCGCCTTATACCATAAAAGTTCGGTAAAGGGCATAGGAGATGATTCGGCCGTAATGGATTATTCATCGGGGCAAACCCTTGCCACCAATGACCTTTTACTGGAAGGCATTCATTTTAACCTGATGTATACCCCATTAAAACATCTGGGATACAAAGCAGTTGTCGTAAACATCTCGGATATACTTGCCATGAATGGACTTCCAACGCAAATCATTGTTTCGATAGGGCTTTCAAAAAAATTTGGCCTTGAACATATTGATCAGCTTTACGAAGGGATCAAACTGGCATGTAAAAAATATAAGGTTGACCTTGTAGGAGGTGATACAACTTCATCACTAACAGGCATGACCATCAGTATCACGGCTTTAGGCACAGTTGATGCGAAAAAAATTATATACCGAAACGGTGCTCATATCCATGACATCATATGTATTACCGGAGACCTGGGGGCGGCTTATATGGGACTGCAATTACTGGAAAGAGAAAAGGAGGTATTTAAATCAAAGCCAGGTGTTCAGCCTGATCTGAAAGGCTATGGCTATATTCTTGAACGGCAGCTCAAACCTGAAGCCCGCAAGGATATCATCAAATTATTGAAGGAAAATGAAGTATTACCAACCGCCATGATAGATGTATCGGATGGTTTGGCTTCAGATCTCCTGCACATTTGCCATCAATCGAATTTGGGTTGTAAAATATACCAGGAAAAAATTCCCATAGAGCAACAGACAGAGCAAATGGCCTCTGAATTTAATATAGAATCCATTACAGCAGCTTTAAACGGCGGTGATGACCACGAATTGTTGTGTACCATTTCCACGAAGGATTACGAGAAAATCAAGCAAATGAAGGATATTCATCCTATAGGTCATATGACCAGCCCTGAATTTGGATGTTATATGATCTCCACAAGCGATCATGGAATTGAACTAAAAGCACAAGGCTGGCGGGATACAAATGCACAGACAGAATAAACAGTCTACTCTTCGGAAAAATAGCCCTTAATGATTCCACGGTCGGAACCGTCGATGAAGCGTATAATTTCATCACGCTCTTCGGAGGGAGGGATGGTTTGTTTTATTCTCTCAACCGCCTGGCTGTTATTGTTTCCTTTTTGATAGATTTCCCGGTATATATCCTGTATTTGTTTAATCTGAGCATTCGAATAGTTTCTTCTTTTCAAACCTATTGAATTGATACCAACATAGGAAAGGGGCTCCCTCGCAGCTTTAATGAAAGGGGGTACATCCTTCCGTACAAGGGCCCCTCCTGAAATCATCACGTGTGCCCCAATGTGCACGAATTGATGCACTGCTACCAAACCACTGAGTATTGCGTAATCATCTACAATAATCTCACCTGCCAGGGTAGAAACATTTCCAAGTATCACATTATTACCAATGCAGCAATCATGGGCAACATGCACATAAGCCATGACCAGACAATTATCTCCTACCACTGTCTTGCCTTTCGACCGGGTTCCCCGGTTGACAGTCACACATTCCCTGATAGTTGTATTATCACCTATCTCAACGGTCGTGTACTCTCCTTTGAATTTCAAATCCTGTGGTATTGCTGATATGACTGCTCCGGGAAATATCTTACAATTCTTCCCTATTCTGGCACCTTCCATAATGGAAGCATTGGGCCCTATCCAGGTACCAGCATCTATTTCAACATCTTTTGCAATAGAGACAAATGGCTCGATCGCAACATCTTCTGCTACTTTGGCATCGGGGTGTACATAATACAACGGCTGACTCATTATTCTTCTTTGTTTTTGGCAATTTGAGCAGTTAATTCTCCTTCCATTACAACATCCTCTCCAACAAAGGCTTGTCCGTACATGGTTACAATTCCCCTTCTTATAGGAGAACTGAGGTTTAAGTTGAATATAATTGTATCACCGGGAGTTACCTTACGTTTAAATCGCACTTTATCGATCTTCAGAAAATAGGTGAGATAATTTTGGGGATCCGGCACCGTATTCAATACCAAAATCCCTCCTACCTGGGCCATTGCTTCAACCTGAAGAACACCGGGCATCAAAGGTTCGTTAGGAAAATGACCTGAAAAAAATCCTTCATTTATGGTTACATTCTTTAGCCCTATAATAGAAGAATGATCCATCTGTAAAACCTTATCAACCAGTAAAAAAGGAGGCCTGTGGGGCAGGTATTCTTTGATTTGGTTGATATTAAAAAAAGGCTTTTGATTTATATCAACTTTAGGTATATGAGCCTGAGAAGATTCTTTATTTATAGCTGCAAGGATTTGCTTGGCAAATTGCGTATTGGCATGATGGCCGGGTTTTTTGGCAATGATCCTCCCTTTGATGGGTCGGCCAATCAATGTAAGATCACCCAGTATGTCGAGCAATTTATGACGCGCTGGTTCATTGGAGTAATGAAGATCCACGTTGTTCAACACCCCTTCGGGTTTCACCTGTACATGAGGTTTATTAAAAAGATCTGCAATCCTGTCGAGTTCCTCCTGGGGTACAGGATCTTCCATGATAACAATAGCATTCTCCAGGTCACCCCCCTTAATAAGATTATTCTTTAAAAGAAATTCCAGCTCATGAAAAAACACAAAGGTCCTGGAAGGCGCCAGTTCCTCAATAAAATTTAAATCGCGGTTATATAGCGCATATTGATGTCCCAGAACTTTGGAATTATAATCAATCAGCACATTGACAGACAATTCTTCGTCAGGGTAGATGATCAACTCAATTTGATTATCCTCATCTTTGTATGCTATCTTTTCTTTGATATAGTAATAGTTTTTATCTTCATCCTGTGCGTCAATCTCAGCATTTTCCAAAGCTTCGGCATATTTTCTTGAACTGCCATCGAGGATAGGAGTTTCCGGGCCATTAATTTCAATCAACAGGTTATCAATCTCCATACCTTGCACTGCGGCAAGGACATGCTCCACGGTATGCACTCTTACACCGTTTTCCTCGAGGGTTGTACCCCTGGAGGTATCTACCACATTTTTTACATTGGCCTTAATAATGGGATTTTCTTTGAGATCAGTTCTTTTGAATTTTATTCCATGATGAGGTGGTGCGGGCTTAAACTTTAATTCTACTTCATAACCTGTATGCAATCCCCGACCTTCCAGACTGACAGGATTAACAATACTTTTTTGTTTTTCAGACATAAAATGCTTATTAATCGTTATTGTTTTCTGAATGGAAGTGCGCTAACCGTTTTTCCAATTGATTGATTTTATCATAGAGCTCCGGAAGTTTTCTAAACATCACATAAGATTTTTGATACCTGTTGAAATCAAATGCAGGTGCTCCCTGAATAATTTGACCCGGCTTTTTGATGCTGGAAGTTATACCTGATTGAGCTGCTACTTTAACCCGATCGGCAATCTCAAGATGTCCAATAAAACCCGCCTGACCCCCGATCATACAATCTTTTCCAATCTTGGTGGAACCGGCGATTCCAGCCTGGGCTGCGATAACCGTATTCTCTCCTATCTCACAGTTATGGGCAACCTGGATCAAATTATCAAGCTTAACCCCTTTCCGGATTATGGTAGATCCAATGGTCGCCCGATCGATACAGGTATTTGAGCCTATCTCTACATTGTCCTCAATAACCACATTCCCTATCTGGGGTACCTTTTGATAAATACTGTCACCTTGCGGAGCAAAGCCGAAACCATCACTTCCTATGACCACTCCGGCGTGTATCACGCATTTCTGCCCGACTACACAATTGTTATAAATTCTTATACCCGGATGCAGCATGGTCTCCTTTCCGATATGAACATGATCCCCTATGAAAGTATGGGGCAGAATCTTTACATGATCTTCGATGACAGCATTTTCTCCTACATATACAAAGTCATCAATCAATACATCCTGCCCGATTTGAGCACCCTTTTCTACTGTTGCTTTTGAACTGATTCCGTTTCTTTTGATCTCAGAACTGTCCTGGAGCATCAAAAGCTTTGCAAATGCCTGATAAGCATCATCCACCCTGATTAATGTGGTCGTAATGCCATTATCCGTTTGAAAATTTCGGCTAACCAATACAATCGAAGCATTTGTCGAATAAATATATTTGGAATATTTTGGATTGGAGATGAATGATAAGGTACCGGCTTTGCCTTCTTCTATCTTAGAGAAACCTTCAATTTGAATATCAGGATCTCCTTCTATCTCTCCGTTCAAAATTCCAGCTATTTGATGCGCAGTATAGGCCATGTTGTTCACTATTAGATTTTCGCAAAATTAATGATTCTTGTGAATTATGTGATATTTTCCTTGGGATAACATAAAAAATATTTTTTTACAATCTTGGACAAAACAGGCAAACTCAACATATCAGAAGCATCTGCAACATCCTTTACCTCCTGATTCTTGAATAATATTTGTATATGATCATTTGCCGTGCTATATGCTTTATTGATGACACTATTTGTGATAACAAAATAATCCGTATCTTCATAGGAAATATCCAACGCGCCCTGGATTTTCTTTTTTTTGGCATCCACCTTACCTTTATCAAAAGGTTCATCCTGCAATTCTATCTTATACAATTTTCGTTCCATCATATTCCGGCAAAGCCAGGATAATAACCGGTCACTGCTTTGTGCCCAACGCTTAAATGCTACCAGAATATCAGTATCATCGAGCCTGGAGTACATTCGGAGTATGTTTTCATGGGAATCGTCCTGGTATTTTTTATATAGAAAGTAGGTAAGGGGTTCTGAAGCTATAATATGCACACCCTGGTTGATCAGTTCCATGCTTCTCCTCATGATGCGAAGGAGCAGTTGTTCGGCCGATATTACCGTCTTATGAAAATATACCTGCCAATACATGATCCACCGGGCAATAAGAAATTTTTCGATCGAATGAATACCTTTAGCTTCAATGACCAGCTGATCTTCATATACATTAAGCATCTTAATGATCCGGTCGGATCCTACAACCCCCTCCGAAACCCCTGTATAAAAACTGTCGCGCCTCAGATAATCCAGCCGGTCCATATCCAGCTGACTGGATACCAACTGATGCAGAAACTTTTTGTTGTAATCATTCTTATAAATCGATATCGCCAGATCCAGTTTATGATGATACTCCTGGTTGATAAAATTCATGATCCTCATAGATAGCGTTTCATGGTTATGCCCTTCCATCCAAAATGATTCAAGAGAATGAGACAGCGGACCGTGTCCTATATCATGCAGTAAAATAGCTATCTTCACTGCCTGAGCTTCTTCCTCACTGATCATATGCCCTTTGGAACGGATGACGTTTATCGCCGACTCCATCAAATAAAGAGAACCCAGGGAATGCTGAAACCGGTTATGGGTGGCTCCCGGGTATACCAGATGTGTTAATCCCAGTTGTTTGACATGCCGTAAACGTTGAAAAAATGGATGTTCAATCAAATCATAGAGGATATCATCACATATATTGATAAATCCGTATATGGGATCATTAATGATTTTTTTCTTGTTCATAATTATATGCTTTTTAGCCTGTATTATTCATGCGTTAAGTTTTGGGTAGATGCAAGGCGCCGAAAACCGATGAAGTAGCCGCCCACTTCGAGGCTTTTACAATGCAGCAGAGGCCAAAAAATAACGCACTTTCAAAAAATGTATAAAAATAATATTTTTCGAATAAAATACACAAACCGCTCATATTCTATAGCTTATAACCTTTATTCCTTTTTTGTTCATAACACAGGGAAGATAAGCAGCCCAAATGTAATAAAAAATCGTTCAACGGCTGGGAAGGTTCTCATTAGCGTTTTTTGTCCATAAAGCCAGAATGATTTGAAAAAACCTCCTTTTATAATTGATATTAAAGAAAATGAATAAAATTTGCTCATTAATTGAATTATTTCTATTTTTGTATCGTTTATAATGAGCATTATTAGAAAAGGGGACTGTCTGTCCCCTTTTTTCGTATGATTAATACAGCTTTTTAAATATTAAAATGCTGAGCAAGAAAGACATAGAAAAAGCACTCCATGTTCTGATCAAGGATCAAAGTATTTTTGTGGTGGATATAGAAAATAAAAAAGAAAAGATCAAGGTTTCTATTGATAGCCATAAAGGAATAAAACTGGATGATTGTATTTCAATAAACAAGGGATTGAGGGAAATGTTGCCTGGAAAAATTGATGAATATGAACTGGAGGTAACTTCGCCGGGTTTAAATGCACCTTTCAAAGTTTTTGAGCAATATGAAAAATACCGGGACCAGAAGGTAGCGGTTTTACTGAAATCAGGTGTCAAGTTGGAAGGCAGGTTACGGCATGCAGACGCTGAAGGTATATTATTGGAAGAGAAAAAAAGGATAAAGACCGAAAAGAATAAAAAAACAACAATCCATGAGGAACATCGTATTAACTTTGAAGACATTGAATATACAAAACCAGTAATTTCTTTTTAAAACTATGAATCAAATGGACACGGCCAATTTATTTGATACTTTTTCTGAATTTAAGGAGCTGAAGAGTATCGACAGGGAAACGATGATGAATGTGCTTGAGGAGGTTTTTCGCAAATCGCTTATCAAGCATTTTGGCACGGACGAAAATTTTGATATCATCATAAACATTGACAAAGGGGATTTAGAAATTTGGAGAAACAGGGAAGTTGTTGATGATGATGAAATTGAAGATGAAAACCTTCAGATTCCTTTGTCACAAGCCAAAAAGATTGATGAAGATTATGAAGTAGGCGAAGAAGTAACCGACGAGGTTAAGCTGGAAGATTTTGGAAGACGATCTATCCTCTCCTTGCGGCAGCATCTGACATCAAAAATTCTAGAAATTGAACGCAACAATGTTTTTGCCAAATACAAAAAGAAAATAGGACAAATCGTTAGTGGAGAAGTATATCAGGTTTGGAAAAAAGAAATACTGATTCTTGATGACGAGGGGAATGAATTGATATTACCCCGGGAAGAACAAATTCCTTCTGATCATTTCAGAAAAGGAGATTTATTGCGGGCTGTCATCATCCGAACGGATATGAAAAACAATACGCCGTTAATCATTATTTCCCGGACCTCTCCTATATTCTTAGAACGCCTGTTTGAATTTGAAGTGCCGGAAATCTATGACGGACTCATTACCATTAAAAAAATTGTCAGAGCTCCGGGTGAAAAAGCCAAGGTAGCCGTAGAATCTTATGACGACCGGATCGATCCGGTAGGTTCCTGCGTGGGAATGAAAGGATCGAGGATTCATGGCATCGTAAGGGAGCTAAGAAACGAAAACATCGATGTGATCAATTTTACCAACAATACCCAGTTGTTCATTCAAAGGGCGTTGAGTCCGGCGAAAGTCAATTCCATCAAAATTAATGAAGCGGAAAAAAGCGCAGAAGTTTATCTTGATCCGGAAGAAGTATCTCTTGCCATTGGAAAAGGTGGATTGAACATCAAGCTCGCCAGCCAGTTAACCGGATTCAACATCGATGTTTACCGAGAAACCGATGAAGATGAAGAGGATGTCAGTATAGAAGAATTCTCCGATGAAATTGAACAGTGGATACTGGATGTGCTCAAATCGGTGGGACTTGATACGGCAAAAAGCGTATTAGAACTTAGCACGGATGAGTTAGAAAGAAGGACGGATCTTGAGCGGGAAACCATTGATGAAATCACACAAATTTTTAAATCAGAATTTGAATAAATCAACATATAAATTATATTTTAGCAGCAATATTGGCAATAATAGCATTTAGAAAAAACAATTAGTGGGAGGATTATGGCAACAGACAAGAAAGTTAAACGACTAAGCAAAGTGGCCAAGGAATTTAATGTTGGGATATCTACCCTTGTGGATTTTCTCAACAAGAAGGGGTATCATGTTGACACAAATCCAAATGCCAAAGTTACACCTGAACAATATGAATTACTGTTGAAAGAATACAGTTCAGAAATCGACGTGAAAAGATTGTCCAGAAAGATTGGCCAGAGCTACGCTGATATGGAAAATTCCGGATCCACAAGCGATGTAGAAGAAACAGAAGAAGAAAAGGAAGACACAACCAATAAAGAAGAAAATGAAGATGAACTGCTTATCAAAGATGTGAGTGGTAAAACCTCAGATTCTGAAGAAACAACCCAAAAAGAAAAACAACAGAAAGAAGAACAACAATCCGTGGAAGAAGAACCCAAGCAACAAGAATCTAAGGAACCAAAGGTAATTGGTCGTATCGACCTGGATTCCTTCAAAAAAAGCAAAAAAACAAAGCAAGAACCCTCGAAACAGCAAGAACCCTCGAAACAGAAAAAGAAACAGGAAACACAGGAGCCTGAAGAAAAAACCGAAAAGGCTAAAGAACAGCAGGAAGATATTTCCAAAACTGAAAAAGAAACACCAACAAAACAAGAGACAGAACCAGCAAGCGAGGAAATAACTCCCCAGGAAACGCATACAGAGCAAGAACAGGAGGTCACCTCAGAAGAAACAACCTCTCCGAAACATGAGGAGTCTGTAGAAGAGGAAAAGGCCGAGGAGCATGAAGAAACTGAAACAATGGATACCGAAAAACAAAAAGAAGAACCCAAAACGGATGAGGAAGCGGAAAAAATCAAGGTCGTAGGAAAAATTGATTTGGCTTCATTGAACCAAAAAACACGGCCTGATAAAAAAACCCGGAAACAAAAAGAAATTGAAAGAAAACAAAAAGAGGTAGTAAAACAAAAACAGGATAAAACTTACAAAGACAAAATACAGGAAAAGTCAGCATCTGCTGAATCAACCACCGACAAGGAAAGTCAGGCTTCAGATAAAGAGGAAGCAAAACCAAAAAGGAAAAGAAGAAAACGAATACATAAAGATAAAGAACGGGTTCAGATAAACGAAAAGAAATCGGTTGCCGAAGATAAGAAAACACCACAAAAGAAGAAAAAGAAAAAAAGACCTGTTCGTCAAGAGGTTAACGAGGAGGATGTCCAAAAACAGATCAAAGAAACCCTTTCAAGGCTGGAAAGTAAAGGTAAATCCAAAGCTTCCAAATATAGAAGAGAAAAACGGCAAGCCGTCACTCAAAAACAAAAAGAAGAAGAGGAAAAGCAGGAACAGGAAAAGAATGTGGTAAAAGTTACCGAATTTGTCTCTGTCAACGAGCTTTCCTCGATGATGGATGTACCTGCCAATGATGTCATTCAAACCTGTATGAACCTTGGCTTACTGGTTTCGATTAACCAGCGCTTGGATGCTGAGACCATGGCACTGGTGGCCGATGAATACGACTATAAAGTTGAGTTCGTAAGCGCTGAGGTACATGAAGCCATAAAAGAAGAGGAAGATGAGGATATCTTACTCGAGCCCCGTGATCCGATTGTAACCGTTATGGGCCATGTGGATCATGGAAAAACTTCATTGCTCGATTACATCCGGAAAGAAAATGTAATTGGTGGTGAGGCAGGCGGCATTACTCAACATATTGGAGCTTACCGGGTTGAAGTAGAGGATGATCGCAACATCACTTTTCTCGACACCCCCGGCCATGAAGCATTTACCGCTATGCGTGCCAGAGGCGCACAGGTAACAGATATTGCCATCATTGTAGTTGGTGCGGATGACAATGTAATGCCGCAGACTATTGAAGCCATTAACCATGCTTCGGCAGCAGGCGTTCCCATTGTCTTTGCCATTAACAAGATTGATAAACCGGGAGCCAACACTGAAAGAATTAAGGAAGAGCTGGCCAATATGAATTACCTGGTAGAAGAATGGGGTGGCAAATACCAGTCACAGGACATTTCTGCCAAAAATGGCATCAATATAGAGGAACTCCTGGAAAAAGTATTGCTGGAGGCAGAAATATTGGAACTTAAAGCCAATCCTGAAAAATCTGGAAAAGGTACTGTCTTGGAATCCTGGCTCGATCGCGGACGGGGTTATATCGCCAACCTCCTGGTTCAATCCGGTACATTAAAAATAAGCGATATCATCCTGGCAGGTAGCCATATGGGCCGTATAAAGGCTATGTTCAATGAATTTGGTCAGCGGGTTGATGAAGCCGGTCCGTCGCAGCCCATTCAATTGCTCGGATTGAATGGAGCACCCCAGGCCGGGGATAAGTTTAATGTCATGGAAAGTGAAAAAGAAGCCAAAGAAATTGCCAATAAACGCGGCCAACTCGAACGTGAACAAAGTATGAGAACCCAAAAACATATTACCCTCGACGAGATTGGAAGAAGAATTGCAATCGGCAACTTTAAAGAAGTGAACCTGGTCGTTAAAGGCGATGTGGATGGTTCTATAGAAGCCCTTTCCGATGCTTTCTCGAAGTTAAGCACACAGGAATTGCAGGTTAATATTATCCACAAAGGTATCGGACAGATCACAGAATCAGATATTCTTTTGGCAGCAGCTTCCAACGCCATCATCATCGGATTCCAGGTCCGGCCTTCTGCAAATGCCAGAAAACTTGCTGAAAAAGAACAAATTGATATCCGGTTGTACTCGGTTATATACGATGCCATCAATGATATGAGAGATGCCCTCGAAGGTATGCTTTCTCCCGAAATTAAAGAGGAAATTACAGGTTCGGCAGAGGTGAAAGAAATATTTAAAATGAAAAAAGTCGGAACCATTGCCGGATGCATTGTCAGAGACGGTAAACTGGAAAGAAATTCAAAAGCCCGGGTTATTCGCGACGGAATAGTCATATATACCGGGGAACTCGAATCGGTGAAACGTTTTAAAGATGATGTCAAAGAAGTAAGAGAAGGATATGAATGTGGACTGAGTGTCAAAAATTACAATGACATTGAAGTTGGCGATTATATAGAAGGATTCAAAGAAGTGGAAGTTAAAAAAACATTGGATACATCCCAAAAAGCATAACCTTCGGATATATTAGCCTCCCTTTTACACAATAAAATAAGTTCTTTAAAGTCAAATACTTATACTGACATGGTGTAGGGGATTAATGAAAAAAAGCCTGGCCTTTAAGGAGAGATTCACAAAAAATGAATAAGCTTTTGTAACCGGAAAAATATCAGAATTTTGCATGTTTTATTCAAAACATGTTGTTTTTATACATTTTTTACGCGTGCATCAAATTTCATGCATATACAAAGCCCCGAAAGCCGGCGACTACGTCGCCGGCTTTCGGGGCTTTGCTTTGCCACCTAATAGCTGATGTGCTACAGACTTTTTCAAAAAACCCTATGTCGGGGCATCAGGAAAACTTCCAACAAACCTTACATTAAAAGAAAAGGTCGTAAGCCTCCTGTTTTAGCTTAAGATTCCAACAATGCCTTATATCCAGAAGAATCCAGCAGATCATCCAACTCTTCTTTATTGGTAATCTTGAGTTTTATCAGCCAACCTTCTCCATAAGGATCCTTATTGATGACCTCAGGAGAATCCTCAAGCTTTGAATTAACTTCCAAAACTTCACCTGAAACAGGCATAAAGATATCCGAAACGGTCTTAACAGCTTCTACTGTTCCAAATACTTCTTCTTTATCAAGTTCTTCGCCTTCAGTTTCAATTTCCACAAAGACGATATCACCCAATTCATTCTGAGCATAATCGGTTATACCCAAGTAAGCTTCATCACCTTCGATTTTAACCCATTCGTGATCTTTGGTATACTTTAGATTTTCAGGGATGTTCATAGCAATATGTTTTTATTATTATAGAATAATCAAAAATACAATTTTTTTTTCTATAACAAAACTATTCCGCAAGGGTAAATGTAAAACTAAATCCAAAATTCGTATTGGAGGTTGGATAAGAACGGGATATTTTCGGTTCATTGACATTTCTGTCAAAGAACAAGCGTACATTGAACCGGTTACTTAAGGAGTAATCAGCAGAAAACCCGATAACCACATTTCTTTGTCCGGCGGTGGGCATATCGTCTACTTCCTCATCCAGCTTTCTCAGGATAGTCAAATTATCCCGAATTTTCACATTGCCTTTCACATTCAGGTCATTTTCAATGGCCTCGCTATCACCACCTCCAAAATCTACAATCAGGTTGAAATCATCAAAGCGATATCCCATACTGAATGAATACTCTTCGCTTAAAGTCTCGGTTATCTGGTTGTTGGCAAAACTTAAAGAGACCCTTCTTGATTTGGAGATCTGAAACCGGGTGGTCATATTGTTTTTCCAGGTCACATCCAGATTGATCAGTGGACTGAATTGCTCATTGATGGATATGCTGTTGATCTCATGCTGAGGTATGAAATTGTTGTTCAGGTTCAGGCTGTCCTTATTCTCAGTAAACTCCGGATTCAAAAGAAAATTTCCTATAGAGTAGGTAGAGCGGTAGGCATGACCTATATTGACATTGTCAGCAACTTTCTTGATAAAGCCGATATCGGTTAACCGGCTAAAACTTACCCGCCAATTGGGGAAAGGAATCTTCGGGAATTTATTAAGGGGTACAGATCCGGTTTCATAATTTCCATAAGCTGCCAAAAATGAGGGTATAAGTACCTGTTGGCTGGTTTGACCGTATCCTTCCCAGTAACCTCCGGGGCCGGAAGCAGGCGGATCGTAATTATCAGATGCTTTCCTCCGGCGTTCCGCCAGCCTCTTAGACATAAGGATCCGGTTCGACTTGAGTTGTTCAAATGCCTTTGAACGGTAATTATTCTCCTGGGTGATCTTATCAAAAGCAGTACTTATAGCCAAAAAGCTCATCGAAAAATTACCCTGCTCCTGAAGCCCATATGCCTGAATAGCCCCTCCCATGCCATCCTTATCCTCTAAATAGGTGTAATATTCCGTGGAAGTTCGTCCTTTGCTGCGTGAACCATCCAAATCGATCCGGATACCCTGAAAAGGTTCTATGGATGCCCTGAGTTGTAGATTTTCATTATGGGTAAACCTGAAAGGGTTGCTCAGATTTGGATCAGGTGTTATCCATCCTCTATTTTTTGCCAGCTCTGCAAAATTTTCATTCTGCCATCCCAAAATAAAGGGTATGGTGGGAGCAAATTTACCCGGGGAATAACCGGATACATCAAATTGCTTAAGCTCTTCGGAAGGATCCGGGTCAAGTCCCATAAATTTATGATGCTGTAAAAAACCCGGCAATTCGCTACCTTTTGTCCGGGTATAATTTGCAGAGATATTTTTGATGCCCATAAGAATGCGTCCTACATTTTCCGCAATGATAATCAGCGGATTATCTTTACCCTCAATTCTCCCTTCGATCTCCACTGTAGCACTCGGGTAATCGGTATCCGTCATGTAACGAATAACTCTTTGGTTCACCACTTCCATCGTACCGTCAATGGTTCTGCCCTGATTGTCGTAAACTTCAACCTGTACATTCTCCGTCATCAGGTTATGTGCGATGCGCCTGGGCTCATCGGCTTCAAATGCCACCTCCTCCTCACTGTAATTTACCGTTTCATATTGCGTCTTCTGCTCTCTCCCCTGTGATTTTTGATTGATTCGCTTCAGAAAACCTACTTTATTATAAAGGTTATTGAAATTTAACTGGCTGTTTAGTTGAATGGTATTGGAATTACGGATGGTGTTGCCCAGCTCGGTACTGTCTTCTTCAGCCAATATCGGTCCTGCATTCCAGTTATAGTTACCTTGATAACTTGAAGAAACATTCACCCAGTCGAGCAAGGGCAACTTATTCACGGGCACCCTGTATCTGGCATTCCAGGCATGGCGGTAATCGGTATTCCGCCCTAAATCTTTGATGTTAGATATCACGGTTTTTCGCCATTCATCATATAATGCCGGAGCTTTTTGCTTATTAACCTGACCTTGCGGTTCATCAATACGGGCACGGTTGGTAGCATTGAAATCAAGCTTGAGGGAACGGGTGAGGTCGAACTGTACATTATAATTCCGGTTCCAAAGGAAATTTTTATCGTAGCTGGCCGGATATCTTATACCTGGTGTAGAGATATTACGGTGCTGCATGGCGTTGTATGAGCGTCGCAAGTTTGATCTGAAGGTTATGGAGGAAGGATAGTAATTGAAGTTAAAATCTTTAATAATGCGGAACAATTCTGAATCCAAAATACCTCCGGCATTCTGAAATGGAGTTATGGGTTCTGGCTGGGTGCTGAAATTGTATACCAGCCCACCACTGTATTCTTTGGAAATATTATATTTTGTGTTGATGTTCCTGGCAAAAAACTCATTGTAGGAATAGTTCAGGGCAAAATTGGAAATATCATAAAATGGGGGAGCACTTTGTTGCTGGGGAGAAATGGAGATATTGTTGAAATTGAGGCTTCTTCTGCGCACATAATCCTGGGTTATGTTCTTCAGCGAATCGCGTGCACGGCTATTTTGAGCAGCATCAAGGGCGTTATCTAACTTAATATCCGGATTAAGCGGATTATACTGAGGAGTGATAAACCTCTCGGAATAACCCAGATATAAAGGGATTTTTACCCCTGTTTGTTCAGGGAAAAACTGCCCCAGGTCAAGATTGGTAGACAGATCGTATTGTGCCGTTTCTTCTTTGTTTCGCTGATTAACTTTTTTATCAATACTGCCAAAGCCGGGAGTACTGATATTACCAGAAAGATTGATCCTTCCCAGATCGGCCAGCTGGGTCGAAACCCTTCCCCTGGCAGCCCAACCCCCTTTTTCCCTAAAATCGGCAAGCCGGAGCTCATTAAGCCAAATTTCTCCGGATTTAGGCATACCATCATCACGGGAAAGGGTATTATCCTGCTGATCAGGATTTTTTACACCCATCATAATGGTCCTTATATCGCTCAAATTCGGGTTTCCCCTTACACTAAGTTCCACCTGATCCCTGATAATCCTGTAAATGGTATTCATGGTAATATTGGAATTGCTCCCTCTCATGGCCTGATTCCGCTGCAATTTCAATGCAGGCAAATCATCCAGATTAATGACCATCTCATTCTTCCATACCTGCCTGCGCTCACTGCCGTTATTATTGTTGTAGAAACCAGGAGGGGTGACATCTAGTGGTATCTCGTATTCATAATAATTATCCCGGTAATCGGTTCCAAGGCGAACAAAAACACGCAGATCACCGTCATTCAGAATTTTGTTCTCCAATGCTTCCGTATGAACAAACATGCGCAGCTTTTTATATTGACGGATATCCATACCTACTTTCTTGAAAGCAGCCCGGGCATCCCCATCCTCAAGATTCTCTACCTTGAAAACAATAGCCTGTTCGTTAAGCTGCCGCAATTGAGGATTGGTTGGATCTATAACCCGGTCTATGCCCGGGGGTAATACATAATTCACCGGTGTTTTATTGGCATTCTCCTCAATATTCACTGCTGATATGCTCATGGAACCACTACTGTACTCCGGGGCTGAAAGATTTTCACCCCCTTCATACAACGATTGCGTATATTTTCGCCATTCACCGCGAACCAGATTTAATTTAGCAAATCTCAGAATGGTAGAGTCTTCAAATCCTCTGAGAAACATACGCATAAACCGGATGGATTTAAAATCACGGATCCCCCCTACCCGCTTGTCGGGTTTTCTGACAGGTATCTTAAACTGGTACCAGTCGACTTCAGACTTTTTACCATTGGCTAACTCTACTTTTCTGGTAACCTTATCGGCGATAAAATTCTCCCCCACCTTCATCTTACGGGGAGCCAGCTCAACCTGATACTGATAATAACTCTCATTTTCCTCCAGGGTGTTGTCCTGGTTGATATCTTCCACGTCGGGAAGGGTTTTTCCGGATGTTGGATAGGGTTCGGGTGACTGTTCAGAAGTGGGCGAGTTGCCCTCCATTCCGTTGTATTTCTTGTATCGCTCTATGATACCCCGCTTTTCTCTATCATAATCCTTACCCCGGTAATAATGGTAATCATCCTGAGAAGGATCTTCTGCATATTTCTGGTAAGCTTCGGGAGAAAGTATTTCTTCCAGGGCATTAAGATAATCATCGAAATAAGACTGCTCATCCTCATTATCTATACCATCCAAACCCACATCCTGATATCTGCGCGCTTTCGGGTCATTATCAAAAGCATTGACCAGGGATTGAGACAGCGGGATACGTCCCCAACTGGTGGAATCTACCATACCATCCTGCTGTGAAGCAGGTAACCCGTTTTCAAAACTTTTCCTGGAATCTCTCAGTATATCTTCCGAAACATTACCCAGGTTAAAATATAAGTTACCCTCATTCTGGTTTAGGGTATCATAAACAAAAGGATCCATCAGCCAGAATTCAATATATTCCACATTGGATTCTTCAAAATCCGTAGTGGATATCTCCCGCATAATTCCTCCCCATCGTGACTCCGGATCCTTAAGGGCTCCATCACTATCGATACCGGCAGATAATACCCCAGCACCAGCAGGCTCATGCTCAAAGTTGTAAGGACCCTTTTCATTTGGGAAGTAAGCCAGATTAAGCACCTGAATGCTGGCAGGTATGTCATTCGGATTATCGCGATTGGGGAAAAGCTCTTTTTCATAGATCTCCCTGACAAAATGACTGGCACGTTGATCAGGATTACGCTTTAAATGCTGGGGCATATTTGGGCTGTTTTCCCGCAGGAATAAAGGATCAATGTGGTACCATGCCAGCTTGGCCCGGTTGTAATTGTATGGCAAAGAATCAATTAGGCTGGCCTCCGGGAAAAGAGCCGACTGCCCCTGAGGTGTACTGGCTAAAACCCATGCAGCGGGATTCTTCAGGTCGATGGCTGTTTCACTCCCTTCAAAATCATCTATGTAAGCGACACCCTTCTTTTTAATGGCCTTGGAATGACCCGGGATCAAATTTGCAAATTCACCATCTATCCTGATACTGGAAGGCTCTTCTGTATCAAGTAAAGGTATACGATCTACCATGCGGGTAACAAATGGAGATTCGGTTCGGTAAGAACCATTTAATCCCCAAATGGTATTGGATATCGGTTCACTACCAATACCAACCTTGCGAGTTAAAGGCCGCTCTGTTAGGTTCATCACCGTAGCACCCAAATTGAAATCTTCCGAAAAATGATAGTTAAAATGCGAACCCACCAGGGTCTTTTTTTGCATACTATAGGTCGACTGGCTCTCCAATGAAATCTGGATGGGTGTGCCCGATTCAAGCAAACCCTGGTTCAAAATTTTTACCCGCCCCAGGTTATAATCCACATTATAGTCAACATTCTCAACCAGTTTCCTCCCTCCAGCCGTGATAACCACTGAACCTTCAGGTATATTCATGGCATTCAAAGGAATTTCAGAGCTTGAGGAGCTCTGGTATTCACCCTGTATCTTAAATTTGTTCTTTTCTGCAGTTTGCCTGGCAATGGTTAATGTTGAATCATATAACTCTTCAAAGGTATATTGATCTGATACCCCCTGATCTTTCAAATAATCTCCAAATGGCTGAACTACAGGAAATATTATCTGTCCGTTCGACTGATTAATCGTAATTCCCGGCAAAAAGTCGAACCGGCCGTCAGGCTGGGCATCATTCTGGGAATTAACATTATCCAGATTCAGCAACCTTAATAACATTTCATCACTAACTGATCCTTCAGGTATGTAATTGATATCATTGCCCGTTTTATCATCCCGGTAAAGCACATTAAGCATAAATCCCTGCCTATTAACCTGATACGCATCAATCGAATAGATATTCTTCATCATAAGTTTCCAGGCAGGGTATTTGGGACTAAAAGTAGTGCCCTTTAAAAGCTTGACCATAAGTGACTTGGGGGCTGTAATGCCCTCATTGGAGAACTCACCCACCTTATGAGTCTCGCCATTGACCATATATTCAAACGCCACGGCCAATACTTCATCATTGCGCAACTGAGCATTCAATGAAATGTATCCCAACTTTCTATTGACCCTGTATTCATTGGTCTCCAATTTACGGGCATTTTCAAGCTTAACATAATCCTGGCCGGGACGAAAACCATACTGTGCCCACCGTTGAGAAATAACATTGGTCGACTGGCTGATATCCCTTACTCCTCCCATTCCATTGATGGAATTATACATCTCGTTGGCCTTGTTATCCGGATAGGGACCCTGAAGATTGCTACCCACTATCTGTTCTGAAGCATAAATGTGATCGGTACTGCCTTTGATCTCTCCTTCACCCAAATCCATCAGGGCGATGATATTCCGGGAATTTTCAAAATTGCTTGTCTTATTGGTAACCCATATTTCCACCTTGGTTATTTCAATGTTGGATTGTATAACGGGTAATCGACTCAATGCCCTGTTATAGTTTTTCCTGAAATAATGGGAAAGAAAGAAATGCCGGTTTTGGTCATACTCATCGGCCTGGATATCAAATTCCTGTGTCTGTGCACCCCCTTTAACCTGTATCATTTTACTCTGGCCTTTCTGTTGCGAAAATACACTGGTAACTTCCAGGTTACCAAAGCGCAATTTTGTTTTCAGGCCAAAAAGACTCTGACTTCCCGTTATCAATGAACCGGGTAAAGGCATGGATATATTCCCGGCTTCAATATCCTGGATGATCTCATCTTCTCCCCCGGAATATCCCAATTTGGTTTGGTTTTCAAAATCAAAAGTAGCCTCAGTATCATAATTGATACCCAGTTTGATTTTATCACCAATCGTGCCGGAAACATTCATCTGAATCTTTTCTTCAAAATCAAAAGTGGTATTTCGCCGAAGCTTTTCAGAAAGTTTCGGATCCTCAACATTATTGATATTCACACCAAATATCAATTCTGCCGATCCCTGAGGAACAATATTGATGGTATTGCTGCCAAATATCCGGTTAAAGGCCTCTCCTCCCAACTTAAGATTAGGAATCAAACCCTCATCGCCACCGGTTTCCATTCCACTCGCTTTTTGCCGCCAAAAATCCTGAAGCATCTCATTAAACTTTAAATCCCAGTATTGCTCGCGCTCTAAATTAACCGGCTCGCGATAATCAAATTCACCAATTCTCTTTTTCAAAATGTATTCATCGCTTTCCGGATCATACTCATAAGATGACTCGATATTTTCCGGATCCTTCAAAAATAACGGGGATTGGGATGATTGATCCTCGAAGGGATATTCATCCATATCCTCAAATTCGTAGGGTAGGCGGATGGAATCCTGAGGAGATGGAGTACCGGGTGACTGAGGTTCCTGAAATAAAAAATTATTGTGGGCTTCTGATGTTAATCCACAAGCCCACAATAACACTAAGGCAACCAGTTTGTTTATTTTATGACAATTGAGATGCAATGACGATGGTTAGGATTACTAAAGTTTTTTTAATGCACTTTTCACCAATTTCTCTACGGTCAGGTCAGATTCCTCATGGATAAGCTTTTCAATGACCTTTTCCACATTTCTTTTTTGAAAACCTAAAGTTACTAAAGCAGATAACGCTTCTTCCCTGATCGTATTGTCCTGTCTTTTGACAATTTGTTCCTCCAAACCTTCTTTTTCCAGTTTATCTTTAAGATCCACAATGATTCGCTGTGCAGATTTAGCACCTATACCTTTAATGGATTGAAGCGTTTTGACCTGCTCCTGCACAATAGCACGTTTTAACTCATCAGGGGATAAAGAGGATAACATCATGCAGGCAGTATTGGCACCTACACCAGACACAGAAAGCAGATTTCTGAAAATTTCCCTCTCCGCTTTATCGGCAAAACCATAAAGCAAATAAGCGTCTTCCCGAAGGATTTCATGAATAAACAAATGACATTCCTGCTTCTGCGAAATGCTGGAATAGGTGTGCAAGGAGATGTTCACAAAGTAACCCATATGCATATTCTCAAGGACAACAAATGCCGGGGTTATTTCACTGACTTGGCCTTTAATGTATTCAAGCATATATCCTGTTTGCTGACAAAAATAATACAAAATATATTACTGCCCTGACCCTTTCATTTAATTCCAGGTACGCATTAAATATGAGACTTATATATCCTGTCCTGAATACGTGAATGTGGATTGAGCTTTGTATAGAATTCATACAATAAATATTATTTTTGTGCATGGAAAGGCAATAAACCTGATAACCCATATTATTCATGCATCAGGTTTTAAGCAGATGCAAAACGCCGAAAGACGAAGACCTGGCCGACTATATTAAGGCTTTCGCAACGTAGCAGATGCCCAAAATTGACGCACCCGGAAAAAATATATAAAAATAAAATTTTTTGAGCATGATAAGTAAAGCACTAATATTCTTTTGTTTATAGATGTTTTTTTTTATTTTTTATGAACAATACAGGCTAAGAAATATAGATAAACATGCGCATAGAAAAAGACTTTCTCGGAGAAAAAAATATACCTGAAGATGCATTATACGGGATATATAGTCTCAGGGCCCGTGATAATTTTCCTGACCGGACAACTTTTCCTGAGCCATGGTATCGATCCCTGGCCATCACAAAACTTGCCTGCTACCAGACTTATCAAAAATTCGCGAAAGCCGTGAATCACAAATATCCTCATACAGCGCTGCCATTGCGCTTTATCAAAAGTAGCATATTGGAAGCTTTAATCAGCAGTGCACAAGAAATGGCCAGGGGCGAACATTTCAAGCATTTTATTGTACCCGCCATCCAAGGGGGCGCCGGCACAAGCATCAACATGAATATCAATGAGATCATCACCAACCGGTCGCTGCAGAAAATGGGAAGGCAACCCGGTGAATATAAGCATATTGATCCCATCGAAGATGCAAACATTTATCAGTCGACCAATGATGTGGTGCCTACGGCGCTCACTGTAACCCTGATGCGCCTTCTTGAAGACCTGGAACAGACCATCAATGATCTAAGAGGCCCAATAGAACAACTCGAGAATAAACACAGGAATGACTTGCGTATTGGCTACACCCAAATGCAGGAGGCTGTCCCTTCTTCTTACGGCAAATTGTTCAGTACCTATAACGAAGCCCTCTCCAGAGACTGGTGGCGTGTCTCTAAATGTGCTGAACGTATCAAAATGGTTAATCTGGGTGGTAGCGCCATTGGAACTGGTATTACCATTCCAACTTTTTATATCATGGAAGTGGTTCCTATACTGCGACAGCTAACTGGACTTCCCATATCCAGAAGTGAAAATATGCCCGACGCAACCAATAACCTGGATGCTTTTGTGGAAGTGCATGCTACCCTTAAGGCCCATGCTGTAAACCTGGAAAAAATGGTTTCTGACTTGCGGCTCCTCTCCTCCGACCTCTTCGGGCAGGATGAAATAGCTATTCCACAAAAACAACTGGGAAGTTCTATCATGCCTGGAAAAATTAATCCTGTCATACCAGAGTATGTCATCAGTGCAGTGCACAAAATCTTCTCCAATGATGTGCTGGTCTCTTCCCTTTCAGGCCAGGGCAACCTTGAGCTTAATGCTTATCTGCCGGTCATTGGCTTTACAATGATTGAAAGTGTGAATTTGTTGGCCGGTATCAATCGCACACTCACAGATAATATGATTAAAGGCCTGTCCGTTTATTCTCAAACAGCTTTGAAAAGGCTATACCGAAGTCCTGCAGTTACAACAGCTTTAATACATTATATCGGCTACAATAAAGCCGCTGATTTGGCAAAATATATGAAGGAAAGGAATATTGACATATTTGAAGCAAACAGCCATTTTCAATATGTAACGCATCAAACACTTCTGTTACTGCTTTCAGCGGATAACCTTCTGAAGATGGGATTTCGAATAAATGACCTTCTGAATTTATAATTCAACCTTTATGAATAGAGGCAAAGAATCAAAACCCCATCTGGGGATATACGGAAGACGAAACAATGGCAAAAGCTCATTGATCAACCGTTTGGCAGATCAGGATATTGCTATTGTTTCTGATCATCCAGGGACAACAACCGATCCTGTAAAAAAATCATTCGAGATTACCGGATTCGGACCGGTTGTTTTGGTTGATACTGCAGGTATAGATGATTCCGGGGAGCTGGGAGAAAAAAGAATATCTAAAACCCGATCTTCCATTAAAACCATCGACCTGGGCATCCTACTCATTACCCACAATACCTTCGGAGATTTTGAAGAAAACCTTATCAGCACATTCCAGAAAAATAATACACCCTTTGTTATCATTCATAATAAAGCTGATATCGAACCCCTGAAACCGGAAATGAAAAAGCATCTCGAAGAACGCCACCAATGCAAAGTAATGGATTATAGCCTGATCGACCGGAGCGACACGGAAACCATCATAAATCATATCAAGCAAACCATTCCAGCGTCGGCTTATAAAACGCCGGCTTTGGTTGGAGACCTGCTTACCTACGGCGATATCGTCCTCTTAATAACACCCATTGACATAGAAGCACCGGCAGGAAGGTTGATCCTACCACAAGTTCAAACGATCCGCGATATTTTGGATCACGATGCAGTAAGCATTATCCTGAAAGAACGAGAAGTAGATGCTTTTTTAAAACAAACCGCTATGAAACCCAAATTGGCCATCACAGACAGCCAGATGTTCACCAAAGCTGATGCTTCAATCCCTTCCGATATTCCCCTTACCAGCTTTAGCATTGTGCTGGCCCGCTTCAAAGGAGATTTTGAAAACTATTTGAAAGGTACTCCCAAAATAGCTGAATTACAGAACGGTGATCGCATACTACTCCTGGAATCATGCTCCCATCATGTCTCTTGTGATGATATCGGCAGAGTGAAAATTCCCCGATGGATATCCAACTTTACAGGGAAAAAACTAACCTATGAAGTTATAGCCGGGTTGAATGACCTGCCCAAAAATATCCACGAATATGCCCTGGTTATTCAGTGCGGTGGATGCATGATAACGCACAAACAACTGACAAACAGAATAAAACCTGCGATAGATGCCGGTGTACCGGTAACCAATTATGGTATGGCCATTGCTTTTGTTCAGGGTATATATCAACGGGCTATTGCCCCTTTTGTTAAACAGAAAACCGAAGCGCTCGAATATCTGTAGCAGGAAAATGATGAAGCAATAGTTAATCTACCCTGCAGGATTCAGTGTGCAAGCATAATTATTATAATTATAAAAACGTTTTTTTTTATAACAAAAAGCATGAATATGCGCAGGATTATTGAACATTTAACATCCACAACCTGTTAAAAAACAAAATTTAAAAACATTATCCTATTATGGTAGAATTCTGGGATGAAAGATATGATACGAAAGAATTTGTCTATGGAAAGCACCCCAATGACTTGTTTAAAGAATTCATTGACAAAACACCCAAAGGGTCAATTCTTCTGCCGGCAGAGGGTGAAGGCAGAAACGCCATATATGCCGCATTAAAAGGATGGGAAGTAACCGCATTCGACTTCAGTATAGAAGCCAGAAAAAAAGCCATGCAACTCGCTTATGAATACCAGGTGCATATCGATTACCATATTTCCCCTATCGAAGATTTTGAGACTTCAAAAAAGTTTGATGCAGTAGCATTAATTTTCTTACACCTGCCGCCGCACACAAGACAAAATATGCACCGGAAACTTATTAACTTTCTCAAACCAGGCGGATATTACATCATGGAATCCTTTTCCAGAAAACAGTTTCACCTTAATACAGGTGGTCCCAAAAACATGACCCTGTTATACAATGGCCAGGAATTAATTGAAGACCTAAGATCACTCAAACTGATGCACTATAAAGAGAAACTGCGAAAACTTTATGAAGGATCATATCATAAGGGTGAAGCGGAGGTTATACAGTTGATTTCCAAAAAATTGAATTAAAAATACGCATACTCCACCCTTTGGCTAATAATCGCCTACCTTAATACCAGGGGATGGACGAACCGGTGTGTATTGTAAATTTTAATGCCTGAGAACAAAACAACACGGCATTTGACGATACGCGTGTGGCTTATAGTCAGATTGATTTGGGATGCGGCTCATCACCGGATGCGGCAATCAACAAAACGCCAGCCATCAAAGCGGTATCTTTCAGTAGCTGCATGAGGGAGGTATTAGTAGTAACCGGATCAAAGTGGCCGGGAACATAAATGGCCAAAATAAAAACCAACAGCATCAAGGCTAGCAAATAACAGACGATCCGGCCATCAGTTTTTTAGTATAATGGCAATGCTTGCTGCAATCAGGAAAAGAGCGGGTAGCAATACTGTAAACCTGGTACCTGGAATAAAAGAAGTACGCATACCGGTATAAACATATACCGTCAAAAAATAGTTCAGGCCGAATATACCAAAAGGTGAAGCAAAAAGTAGCCTTGCTGGGACGGATAATTTTATCCTGGGCTTTTTGATCCGCTATCCCGAATTATCCAGAAATAGGTTGCTATTGAAAAACCCGGTTTTTTACTTCATTAATTTTCGCAAAAGCAGGTTTTTCTTATGCGGGGTTGCCTGCATCCACCTCCCAAAACATCCCGCATTCATATACTTCACATCGTTTATTTACGAAAAATGCAGGCAAAAATATGGCAATTTTAACCAAACATGCAGCATACTAGTTTATTGCGGTTCCAATATTTTTACCTGAAAAAGCTTACTCCAACGCTTACCCGTAAGAAAAATCCGTTGTTTTTCTCTGTCATAAGCAATTCCATTCAAAACATTATCTTTATGGTTTTTATACGCATCAGGCACAATGTTGCTGCAGTCAATCTTTTCCAAAACCTTACCATTGTCAGGATTGAAAGTAATGATATTGGATTCCTGCCATACATTGGCATATACTTTACCATCGATATATTCCAGTTCATTCAGATTTTTTACCGGTCCCTGGTCATCATATACCTTGATCCGCCTGATCTCATTAAAATATGCCGGGTCGAGAAAATAGATGGTAGAGGTTCCATCACTCATTATAAGCCTCTTACCATCAGATGTAAGCCCCCAGCCCTGGGTAGGATATTTAACCTTATTGACCAGTTTGAAGCTATTTAAGTCGTATACAAAACCTGTCCTTGAGGTCCAGGTAAGTTGAATGATTTTCTCATTGATCATGGCAATGCCTTCTCCGAAATAACGGTCAGGTAATGTATGGCTGCTGATCAGTTCACCGCTTGAAAGCTCTGTTTTCCGGAGCGAAGACCTCCCCCTTTTACCGGTTCCTTCGTATAAATATCCATTGTAATAGAACAATCCCTGGGTATAGGCATTAGGATCATGCGGATAAGTCTTTTCTCTTTTTACAGTAAGTTTCCGGGGTTGAATATCCGAAAGCAATTTGACAGTTTTATAATGGGTCTCCTTGCTATGGTTATGAAGAAAAATTTCCAGCTTAAAGGTATTATTGCCTACAGGCAGCTCAGAGGTTGACAGCCTTATTTCTCTGACTCCCTGAGTCATCGTTTGATGATGTCTCGAATTTTTATAAGATCTTACAGAATCTATCTTAAGCGAATCAGAATAAGATAAGCTTAAATGCACAAAATCCCCCACGGTAAGATCATCCTTTTCATTCTTGAGATGAATACGGGTTAGCCGGGGCTGATCTGTTGCTGTTTTTTGTTCAGAAATAGCGTGTTGTTCCTTATCTGTTGTGTTTGGCCTTTGTTTGGAACAAGAAAATACAAATGCTAACGATAGGAACAAGATCAAATGTCTCATGTTTGTATCATAATTGATTGAACCGTATTGTTCAGGTGAAATTGGGTTTATCCGCCAAATAATTTTTTTATGAAGGATCTTCTGGACTTTTGGAAAACCTGATCATTAGCATCATTTTCATAGATATCCGGATTCATCATTTTCCAGACTTCACTCCATCCGGGGAATCCACCAAGATTTCTGTCATCAATATAAATGTCTGCAGCAATCTTTCGACTAATCGTATTGTCATACTGCTCTTCAGGAAAATTTTTATTGACAGCATAAAACTCCACCCCATTTTCCTTACAGAATTCAACAGCTTCATCAAGCGCTTTACCTGCCCTGTATGTCCACAGGATTAATAGATACTTTTTTTTCTGAAGTTCTTTAAGCGTTTCAAACGCAAAGAGCTTTGGCTTTCCAATATCAGGGTACCTGTTCTCTACGATGGTTCCATCAAAGTCTACTGCAATTTTCATACAAATAAGTTCTTTATGCAAAGATACAATATCTTAACCAGTATTATTCATGCGTCATCTTTTTGGCAGATGCAAGGTGCCGAAAGCCGACGCCTTAGACGCCTAGTACGAGGCTTTCGCAACGCAGCAGGTGCCTGAAAATTGACCCATGCGCAAACAATGCATAAAAATAAAATTTTTAAATAAAATGAGCAAAATACTATCATTCTATGGTTTACAAAAGCTTATTCATTTTTTGTGAACAATACAGGTTAACAAAAAAGATATCAAGGTAAGGTTATCGATGATTTTTCGTATGATCCCCATCAAAGGCATAGCGTAAAGTAAAAATATTGGAATACAACGCTGCAGATTGATCACCCAGGTCTGTCAGGGCATAATCCAGTGCAATACCTTTGTATTGTATACCCAGTCCTATATTGGGTTGATAAGAGAGGTTTTCATTCCCGTCCATACCAGGCACACGCTGGAAATTACCAATACCAAATCTAAGAAACAGGATTTGGTCATAACTGATTTCCATTCCCCAGCAGGGTTCCATGCTAAGCACTCCCGAGGACAATAAAGTATGATACTTACCTCCTGTCAGCATGTTCAAATTTATTTCCATCAATCCATCAAACTTGTTGGGCAAAGATACCTGATAGGCAGCACCAAGCGTTAATTCAGGCAGGGTTAATTCGATATTGTTATCCGGTGCAAGGTTGAATGCAGAGTCCCTTACCTCTATGGCAAGGCTTTCCTCATTGTAATTCCATGCATTAAAAGTAGTGGTTATATCTCTGGCCATAGCTCCAAATTGCCATTGGTTCATGCTGTAATGTAAACCCACATCCAATCCAAAACCCCATGCCTTGGCAAAAGAACCGATTGTGCGGTGAATTATTTTGGCATTCCCACCATAGGTTAAATTTTGAACCGACGACTTTCGGGCATATGAAAAAAAGAAAGCATAATCTACAGCAGAAAAATAACTAATTCTGTTATAATCTATATTTCCTTGTTTATCAATTAGTTCCGTTGTATTGGGAATATTATCCACACCGAAACGAATCATTGAAGCTCCAATATGTTGGGAAGAATCAATTTTCATAGCTCCCCCAAGGTAATCATATTTGGCAATCCCGGTAAAATATTCAGCGTGCATGATACCCAATTCAAATTGTTTATCCAATTGGGATAACCCTGCAGGATTCCAGTACCCGGAAGTTACATCATCGATATGGGCCACGGTTGCATTGGCCATCCCAAATGATTTAGCACCAATGCCAATAGAAAGAAATGCATTGCTATATTTAGCAGTCTGGGTATAACCCGATAACGGTAACAGTAGGATAAGAAGCAGGGTGATCCAGGGTTTGTGCATACTTAGATAATATTTATTTAGCCTGTATTATTCATGCGTCAAGTTTTGAGTAGGTGCAAGGCGTCGAAAGCCGACAACATAGTTGTCTACTTCGGTGCTTTCGCAACGTAGCAGATGCCTAAAAGTTGACGCACGCGCAAAACATTACACAAAAACATTTTTTTAAAAAAATAAGCAAAACGCTAATATTCTTCGGCTTACAAGGTCTTATTCATTTTTTATGCATCATACAGGAAAAAAGTTTCTTGTGATAGATTCGATGGCAAATCCAGCGCATTTTGAATACCAGGAATGTACTAAATATAAACAACTGGTATTCAAAACAAACATAATACAGCCAGCGGATATTATAGACAGACTTTACAAAATTAACTTATTTTTGCGATATTTATTGCCAAATTTTTCAGGGTATGAGAAGCATGATAATCCATATACCCAACACGCTAACCATTTTAAATATACTGGCAGGTTGTCTTTCTATTGCATCGGCATCACTTGAGTTTTGGGATGTTGCTGTTTTATGGATTATCCTGGCTACTATATTGGATTTTCTGGATGGTTTTGCTGCACGGCTTTTAAATGCCTGTTCTTCTGTAGGTGCCCAGCTCGACTCCATGGCCGATATGGTAAGTTTTGGAATTGCACCTGCTTTTTTGCTCTACAAAAATGTTTATGGGCTCTATGCAGGAAATTTTGATGCGCAGGATCAAATCCTACTGAGCTTCGCAAATACAATGATCATTTACTTGCCTTTTACATTAACTGTTGCGGCTGCACTCCGGCTGGCCAAATTTAACATAGATACCCGGCAGCATGATTTTTTTTTGGGTTTGCCCACACCAGCTATGGCCCTCTTTTTTGCATCATCAGTTTATGTTTTCCGATATACCCCCTGGGTTAGGTGTATTGAATTTTTGAATGCTCCTCTTTTTTGGATAATCCTAATGCTGGTTTTCTCACTGCTCATGATCTCTGAATTGAAAATGTTCGCCATCAAATTTCGCAATCTTAGCTGGTACGATAATAAATTTCAATACCTGTTTATTATCATTTCTGTCATTTTATTGGTATTATTGCAAGAAATAAGTATTCCCATCATCATTGTGGTATACATTTTATTATCATTTTTTTACCATGTATCAGCTCTTTTAAAAATGCGAATTCTATGAAACCCTCATATAGGAACCTTCATAAAAAGGAGATGAATAAAGCATGCAGGTTCCATGGGGAGTAAGGCACGAGTATCGATTTTGTCATACGTATTATACTGAAATAGAAAACTTTAATAACTCTTTATACCAATGGAAAAATATCTAGCCCATATCAACATCATGCCGCTAAAAGATCTCTTAGATCCCCAGGGGAAAGCTGTGTTTCATACCATGCAAAAACTTGGTTTTACCGAAGTTTCCTCCGTAAGAATAGGAAAACATATCACCCTCTCCCTGGAAGCTGAAAATGAAGCTCATGCAAGGAAGCAAGTAAATGAAGCATGTGAAAAGATACTGGCCAATCCCGTAATGGAAGGTTATTCCTATACTATTGAAGCTGACCAGGAATATGACCAGGAATAGCATATCTATTTCACGTCTGTCCCTAACTTTCATTAACTTTAACATTCAAACTTTTCATGCGTCTGTCCCTAACTTTTTATGCGTCTGTCCCTAGCTTTTCTTCTAACTTTTTCGTCTGGCCCTAACTTTTTGTCTCTAACTTTTATGTGAAAAATATAAGCCCGATTGGGGATTTGTAATCCAAAAATTATGAAAATATAAAAAATCATTATACTTTTGCCGCCTCTCTAATTATAGAGTCTGTCTATAGACGCTATTGTTTGTTCTGTAAAGTTCAAGGCGTGTTCAAAATCTAAACCGCATAATAACTTGTCTATTTGAAGATTTAGATTTTGAGCAACAACCAAGAAGTCGGGCTTTATAGACACACACGAATTAATACTTTAGTTCTACGATATTTATAAAAGGTCATCTGCCTTAGGGGATATTAAACAGGAAGAAATTTGAACCTGGATTATTCATAAACGAGGAGAGCAAAATTTATGATTATGTATTGGTTTTTGGGAAGGATCCAGGTAACCCCGCATTACAAAAATCTGGCTTTTTGCTTCATTACATTTCGCAAAAAACCAGATTTTTAAAGCGTGTTAGAATTATTCGTAAATAATTCGAGTTAAATTCATCTTAAATTAATTGGGTATTTATTAAAAAAAAAATACCTTTGCGAACCGATTTTGGAAAGGATATATAGTAAAATAAACTGATTATATGCCAACAATTCAGCAGTTAATTAGAAAAGGGCGAAAGCAAACAGAGAAAAAGAAAAAAGCTCCGGCTTTGGATTCATGTCCACAGAAACGGGGGGTTTGTACCAGGGTGTATACTACCACACCCAAAAAACCTAATTCAGCGATGCGAAAGATTGCAAGGGTAAGGCTAACAAACGGAAAAGAGATCAATGCGTATATACCCGGTGAGGGACATAATCTACAGGAACACTCTGTGGTATTGATAAGGGGTGGCCGAGTGAAAGATTTGCCGGGCGTCCGATACCATTTGGTAAGAGGAACACTTGACAGCTCGGGTGTTGAAGGCCGTTTACAGGGGAGATCCAAGTATGGCACTAAAAGACCAAAAAAATAATCCAAAAAGTAGCGTCAGAAAATGAGAAAATTTAAAAATAATCAACAAGATCGTTTACCGGATCCTCAGTTTAATGATATGCTGGTCACCCGATTCGTGAACGATCTGATGTATGACGGAAAAAAATCATTGGCTTTTAGCGTATTCTATAATACGCTGGATATTATTGGAGAAAGGATGAAGAAGGATGACAATAGTCCTTTAGATATATGGAAAAAAGCGCTGGAGAATGTTGCTCCTTTGGTTGAGGTTAAAAGCCGAAGGATCGGCGGTGCCACTTTTCAGGTACCCCAGGAGGGAAATCCTGAACGCAAGACCTCCATAAGCATAAAAAATTTGATTAAATATGCCAGGCAACGAAGCGGAAGAAGCATGGAAGAAAAACTGGCTGCAGAAATTATGGCTGCTTACAATGAAGAAGGAGGAGCATTCAAAAGAAAAGAAGAAATACACAGAATGGCTGAGGCCAACAAGGCATTTGCGCATTTCAGGTTTTAATTATTTAATTATGGGCTATAAGAAAACGGGAAAGCAGAGTTCGCAATGAGTACAGCATTAAAATATACAAGGAATATAGGAATAATGGCACATATAGATGCCGGTAAGACAACCGCTACCGAGCGGATGCTTTATTATGCCGGTATCACCCATAAGATTGGCGAAGTGCATGACGGAGATGCCACGATGGATTGGATGGTACAGGAACAAGAACGGGGTATTACCATCACATCTGCCGCTACAACCTGTTTCTGGAAATGGGAAGAGCAAGATTATAAAATCAACATCATTGACACTCCTGGTCACGTTGATTTTACAGTGGAGGTAGAACGATCGCTTCGGGTATTGGATGGAGCGATCGCTGTCTTTTGTGGCGTCGGTGGTGTTGAACCCCAATCCGAAACCGTTTGGCATCAAGCCGATAAATATGGCGTACCCAAGATTGCTTTTGTTAACAAAATGGATCGACAGGGTGCGGATTTTTATTCTGTGGTCAGCCAGATCAAGGATAAACTCAAAGCCAATCCTATTCCGCTTCAAATACCGATTGGTTCCAGAGATACTTTTAAAGGAGTAATAGATCTTATTGAAAATAAAGCTGTTATTTGGATTGATGATGAAACCCTGGGAACCAATTATGAATATCAGGATATTCCCGATGAATTAAAAGAGGAAGCTGAAAAATACAGAAATCAGCTGATTGAAGCGGTTGCCGAATACGATGATGCGCTGCTGGAAAAATTCTTTGAAGATCCCGCTTCCATATCCAGGGAAAATATGGTGGATGCCATACGAAGAGCATCTATTGACATGAGTATTGTACCGGTACTCTGTGGTTCAGCCTTTAAAAACAAAGGCATTCAAAAACTACTGGATGCAATCATTTCTTTCCTGCCCAGTCCACTTGACATTAGTGCAATTGAAGGCATGCATCCCAATACCAGCGAAAAACTTTACCGTAAACCCGATACCGAAGAGCCGATCGCTGCGCTGGTGTTTAAGATTGCTACCGACCCTTATGTTGGGAGACTTGCTTTTATGAGGGTTTATTCAGGTGTGTTGACAGCCAAATCAACCCTTTACAACCCCAGGACAGGAAAAAAGGAAAGGGTGAACCGGTTATATCAGATGCATGCCAACAAACAGCATCCCAAAGAAAGAATTGAAGCCGGCGACATTTGTGCTGCTGTTGGCTTTAAAGATCTTAGAACAGGAGACACCCTGTGTGATTCCAACAAAACCATTCTTCTTGAATCCATTGAATTTCCTGAACCCGTAATCGGGATAGCAGTAGAACCCAAAACACAGAAAGAATATGATAAACTCTCCGTGGCTCTTGCTAAACTCGCGGAAGAAGACCCAACTTTTACCGTACATACCGACGATGACTCCGGACAAACGGTAATCAACGGAATGGGAGAATTGCACCTCGAAGTTATCATGGACAGACTTAAACGGGAATTTAAAATTGATTGTAACCAGGGCGCTCCTCAGGTTAACTACAAAGAAGCCATTACCCAGGAGGTCGATCATAACGAAGTATTTAAAAAGCAAACCGGCGGCAGGGGGAAATTTGCCGAAATCTATATCAAGATTGGTCCTACAGACGATGATATTAAAGGCCTTCAATTTGAAAATAAGGTTAAAGGGGGTAATATCCCTAAAGAATATATACCATCCGTTGAAAAAGGATTTAAAAATGCCATGCTAAACGGTATTCTGGCAGGATATCCCATGGACAATTTGAAAGTTGTCCTTTATGATGGCTCTTATCACGAAGTAGACTCCGATCAGCTATCTTTCGAAACAGTGGCAAAAATTGCATTCAGAAATGCGCTGGTCAAAGCTAAACCCATATTACTGGAGCCCATCATGAAAGCTGAAGTCGTGACACCTGAAGAATATATGGGTGACGTAATAGACGATTTCAATAAAAGACGGGGAAATGTTGAAGGTATGGAAAATAAAGGCAGCGCCAAGGTCATCAAAGCTACTGTGCCTTTATCTGAAAAATTTGGTTATGTTACAGTTCTGAGAACTATTACATCGGGGCGGGCAACCTCTACCATGGAATTTTCGCATTTTGCCCCGGTACCCAAAGAAATAGCAAAAGACATCATTGAAAAAGCCAAGGGTAAAATCGAACTAGTATAGAAACCTAGGATAAAAAATTTATAATGAGTC